>NZ_JBHWGP010000017.1:0-130780 GCF_042733155.1 Streptomyces sp. NPDC059740
TCCAGCCGCACCCCCGGGCCCGCCGGGGCGTCGAAGCGGGTGACGGTGCCGGGGGCGGGCAGGAAGTTGCGCCCCGGGTCCTCACCGTTGATGCGAAACTCGAAGGAGTGCCCGCGCATCACCGGGTCCTCGTAGCCCAGCTCCTCACCGTCGGCGATGCGGAACATCTCCCGGACCAGGTCGATGCCGGTGACCTCCTCGGTGACCGGGTGCTCGACCTGCAGGCGGGTGTTGACCTCCAGGAAGGAGATGGTGCCGTCCTGCCCGACGAGGAACTCACACGTCCCGGCGCCCTCGTAGCCGGCCTCCTTGAGGATCGCCTTGGAGGCGCGGTAGAGCTCCGCGTTCTGCTCCTGGGACAGGAACGGCGCGGGGGCCTCCTCGACCAGCTTCTGGTGGCGGCGCTGCAGGGAGCAGTCGCGGGTGGAGACGACGACCACGTTGCCGTGCTTGTCGGCCAGGCACTGCGTCTCCACGTGGCGGGGACGGTCCAGGTAGCGCTCGACGAAGCACTCGCCGCGCCCGAAGGCCGCCACCGCCTCACGCACCGCGGAGTCGTAGAGGTCGGGGACCTCCTCCAGGGTGCGGGCCACCTTCAGCCCGCGCCCGCCACCGCCGAAGGCCGCCTTGATGGCGATCGGCAGACCGTGCTCCTCGGCGAAGGCCACGACCTCCTGCGCACCCGAGACCGGGTCGGGCGTGCCGGCGACCAGGGGGGCACCGGCGCGCTGGGCGATGTGCCGGGCGGCGACCTTGTCGCCGAGGTCGCGGATGGCGTGCGGGGGCGGACCGATCCAGGTCAGCCCCGCGTCCAGGACGGCCTGGGCGAACTCGGCGTTCTCCGAGAGGAAGCCGTAACCGGGGTGGACGGCGTCGGCCCCGGAGTCGGCGGCGGCCTGGAGGACCTTGGCGATGTCCAGGTAGCTGGTGGCCGGGGTGTCACCGCCCAGGGCGTACGCCTCGTCCGCGCTCCGCACGTGCAGCGCGTCGCGGTCCGGGTCCGCGTAGACCGCCACACTCGCGATCCCCGCGTCCCGGCAGGCGCGGGCGACGCGGACTGCGATCTCGCCTCGGTTGGCGATGAGCACCTTGCGCACGATGTGTCCTTCCTTGGCGCTACGCCGCAACAGAAAAGCAATCAGTGAGTTTAGGGAATGGCGACACCCGGTGCCGAGCAGTCCCCCGGAGTGAGCTTGCCCACACGGGACGGTCGGTCGCCGGGGTGCGAAGTCGGCCGTACACCCGATTTCCAGCCTAGACCGCCGAACCTGGGCCTTGGTCGACCGGGGACGGCGAACGGCGTGGTTCTGCCTCGCAGTCGCCCGGCAGGGCCGATTCTTTGTCGGGACCCTACGAAGGGCGGCGGGAAAGTTTGCGCCCTGGGTTCCCGGGCCGGGAGGGACGTCGGCCCTCGCCGCGGACGGCCCGCACGGCGGAGGAGGCTGCGGACGGTGGTGTGGGGGCGGTGCGGGGCGCGCACCCACCGACGGCAGGCGCCGGGCGCCTACCGGAAAGGGTGCCTGATCCCCCCTCAGGGAAGAGTCCTGCACGACCCCTTGTCGCCCCTATTACCGATTAGTAGCCTCCGAGGTCGTGGTGGTACCCGTGGTAACGGGCCGGCGCTCACGCGACGAGGCGGAAGAGGGTGGGGGAGTGACGAGGCTGCGCAGGCCGGTGGTCGTCGCCACCGGGATCGTGCTGGTCCTGGAGGCGTTCGGCATCGTGTTGCTCAACTGGATACTCGGCGTCTTCGTCGACCGGCAGCGGATGTCGCTGGCCGGGCTCAAGCCCGAGGCGATGGTCACCGGTACCTACATCGGCGGGGCGGTGGCCGCCCTGTACCTGCTGGTCTGCGCCTTCCTCCTGCTGCGCGCCGCGGTCCGCGACCGGGCACCCGGCGGCTTCGGCCGCATCGTCCTCATCACCTGCGCGGTGATCCACGGCGTCGTCGGCGCCCTCTGCTCCACCCTCGTCAGCTGGCTCGCCTTCGCCGTGCTGATGGTCGTACTCGCCCTGCTGGTCGCCTCGTTGCTGGCATTCGAGCCCGCGGGCCCCGGGACGGGCGCGCCGCGGGAGGAGGGCGACGGCGAGCCCGGACCGCCCGCCGACCCCGCACCGCGCCCCCTGTGACGCCCCCGCCCGCGCGGGCAGGGGACGGCGGGACGCGGAGCGCTCAGCTCCACAGATCGGTGATGGCCACGTCCAGGTCGGCCAGGAGGCGGCGCAGCAGCGGCAGGGAGAGGCCGATGACGTTCCCGGGGTCGCCGTCGACGCCGTCCAGGAACGGAGCCGAGCGGCCGTCGAGCGTGAAGGCCCCGGCCACGTGGAGGGGTTCGCCGCTGGCCACGTAGGCGGCGATCTCCTCGTCGGAGGGCTCACCGAAGCGGACCGTGGTCGAGGCGGTCTGCGAGACCTGCTTCCCGGTCCGGGTGTCGATCACGCAGTGACCGGTGCGCAGCACCCCCGAGCGGCCCCGCATCGCCTGCCAGCGGGCGACCGCGTCCTCGGGCCCCGAGGGCTTGCCGAGCGCCTTCCCGTCGAGGTCCAGCACCGAGTCGCACCCCACCACCAGGGCCCCCGCGACCTCGGGGCGCCCGGCCACCACCGACGCCTTGGCCTCGGCCAGCACCCGGGCGAGGTCACCGGGGGTGTCGGCGTGCAGCGCGTCCTCGTCGACGCCGCTGACGATGACTTCGGGGGAGAGCCCGGCCTGCCGCAGCAGACCCAGACGGGCGGGGGACTGGGAGGCGAGGACGAGTCGGCGGCTGCGGTCTGTCATGCGGCTCATCGTAGAGGGGCGCTGCGACAGGCCCCGGGCCAGGCGGCCGGCCGGGGCGCAGGCCGCGCCCGGCAGGTGTCACAGGCCCGGGAGCAGCACCAGCATCGCCACCACCGCCGCCACCGCCACCACCACGCCGACCCGGCGGAGCATGGCCTGGGTCTCGCGCAGCTCCGGGGGCGGCTCGTCGGGCGGTTCGGACCACAGCATGTCTTCGATGGTCCGTCGCACCGCCCGCCGCCGCCTGAGTACGCGTACTCAGAACCGCCGCCGCGGCCCGCGGCGGCGGCCGGCGGGAATCAGCGGGCCCAGAAGGTGGTGCGCCAGGCCGAAGGGCCCGGCTGCGGCAGGGGGCGGCCGAGGCGGGCGGCCGGATCGGCCCAGGCCGTGGCCGCGCTCTCGCCCGCCCCGCCGTCCTCGGCGGCCGAAGCCGTCGCCGCGGCGCGCGCCTGCACCACCGCCACCGCGGCGGCCAGTTCCTCGGGGGTCGGGTTGCCCCGTACGACTCGGATCATTGCCTGCCTCTCAGGTGACCGGGGGGACGACAGCCGTTCAGAGCGGGATGTTGCCGTGCTTCTTCGGCGGCAGCGACTCGCGCTTGTTGCGCAGCGTCCGCAGCCCCCGGGTGATGTGCCGGCGCGTCTCGGACGGCGCGATCACCGCGTCCACGTAGCCCCGCTCCGCCGCCGAGTACGGGTTGAGGAGCGCGTCCTCGTACTCCTGCACCAGTTCGCGGCGGCGCTCCTCGCGGGCGTCCTCGTCCTCGACGGCGGCCAGGGTGCGGCGGTGGAGGATGTTGACGGCGCCCTGGGCGCCCATGACGGCGATCTCGGCGGTCGGCCAGGCCAGGTTCAGGTCCGCCCCCAGGTGCTTGGAGCCCATGACGTCGTAGGCCCCGCCGAACGCCTTGCGGGTGATGACGGTGATCAGCGGGACGGTCGCCTCGGCGTAGGCGTAGATCAGCTTCGCCCCGCGGCGGATGATGCCGTCGTACTCCTGGTCGGTGCCGGGCAGGAAGCCGGGGACGTCGACGAAGGTGAGCACCGGGATGTTGTAGGCGTCGCAGGTCCGCACGAACCGGGCCGCCTTCTCGCTGGCCTTGATGTCCAGGCAGCCGGCGTACTGCAGCGGCTGGTTGGCGACCACGCCCACCGAGTGCCCCTCGACCCGGCCGAACCCGGTGAGGATGTTCGGCGCGTACAGCGACTGCACCTCCAGGAACTCGCCGTCGTCCAGCACGTGGTCGACGACGGTGTGCATGTCGTACGGCTGGTTGGTGGAGTCCGGGACCAGCGCGTCGAGTTCGCGGTCGAAGTCGGAGGTCTCCAGGTCCGCCTCGTCCGGGTAGGCCGGCGGCTCGGAGAGGTTGTTGGAGGGCAGGTAGGACAGCAGCGCCTTGACGTACTCGACGGCGTCCTTCTCGTCCCCCGCCATGTGGTGGGCCACGCCGGAGCGGGTGTTGTGGGTGCGGGCGCCGCCCAGCTCCTCGAAGCCGACGTCCTCACCGGTCACCGTCTTGATCACGTCCGGTCCGGTGATGAACATGTGCGAGGTCTTGTCGACCATCACCGTGAAGTCCGTGATCGCCGGCGAGTACACCGCGCCACCCGCGCACGGGCCCATGATCAACGAGATCTGCGGCACCACACCCGAGGCGTGGACGTTGCGGCGGAAGATCTCCGCGAACAGGCCGAGCGCCACCACACCCTCCTGGATGCGCGCCCCGCCGCCCTCGTTGATGCCGACGATCGGGCAGCCGTGCTTCATCGCGAAGTCCATGACCTTCACGATCTTCTCGCCGTAGACCTCGCCCAGCGACCCGCCGAAGACCGTCGCGTCCTGCGAGTACACGCACACCGGCCGCCCGTCGACCGTGCCGTAGCCCGTCACCACGCCGTCCCCGTACGGGCGGTTCGCCTCGATGCCGAAGCTCGTCGAGCGGTGCCGGGCGAACTGGTCGAGTTCGAGGAAGGACCCTTCGTCCATCAACAGCTCGACCCGCTCACGGGCCGTCATCTTGCCCTTGGCGTGCTGCTTCTCCACCGCGCGGGCCGAGCCGGCGTGGACCGCCGACTCGATGCGCTCCTGGAGGTCCGCGATCTTCCCCGCCGTGGTGTGGGGCGTGTCCTGCGTCGCGGGCATGGAGGTCTCGGACATAAGGGCGCGGCTCCTCGTCCTTGCTGGTGGCGTGCGGCTACGGCTCACTGGCTTCCTGCTGCGTCGTAGCGTATCCGCCGCCCGTGGCCGTGAGCAGTGCGTCGTTGACCACAGTGCCCGGGCCGTGCCGGCGAGGCCGCGCCCGGCCCGTGAGCGGACGTCGCCGCTTCGGGACCGCTGCCTAGGCTGGGGCCATGGACACACCGACCCCCGACCGCCCCGCCACGCCCCCGGCCGGCCCCGCGGCCCACCGCCCCGCTCCCGGCGCGCGGTGGACCGACCTCGACCGTCCGCCGCTGGACGAGCGGGCGCTGCGCCGCGCCCTGGTACGGCCCGGCGCGCTCTGGTCCGACCTCACGGTCGTCGCCCGGACCGGGTCCACCAACACCGACCTGCTGGCCCGGGCGGCCGGGGCGGCGGTGGGGGAGGGGGCCGTCCTGGTGGCCGAGGAACAGTCCTCGGCGCGGGGACGCCTGGACCGGCGGTGGAGCGCACCACCGCGCTCCGGCCTGTTCTTCTCGGTCTGCCTCACCCCCGGCGTCCCCATCGAACGCTGGGGCTGGCTGCCGCTGCTGGCCGGCGTCGCCACCGCCACCGCGCTCTCCCGGGTCGCGGGCGTGGACACCGCGCTGAAGTGGCCCAACGACCTGCTGGTCACGGTGGCCGGCGAGGAGCGGAAGGCGGGCGGCATCCTCGCCGAACGCGTCGTGCCCCGGCCGGGCGTCGCGGACCCGGGCGGAGTCGTCCTCGGCATCGGGCTCAACGTCTCGCTGAGCGCCGGGGAACTCCCCGTCCCGCAGGCCGGGTCGCTGGCGCTGGCGGGCGCCCGCACCACCGACCGCGACCCGCTGCTGCGCGCCGTCCTGCGCTCCCTGGAGCACTGGTACGGCCTGTGGCGCGAGGCCGGCGGCGACCCCGGCGCGTGCGGGCTGCAGGAGACCTACGCCGCCGGCTGCTCCACGCTGGGCCGCCCGGTGCGGGCACTGCTGCCGGGCGACCGGGAACTGCGGGGCGTGGCCGAGGCGGTGGACGGGGACGGGCGCCTGGTGCTGCGCACCGAGGACGGCGAGCGCCGGCCGGTGGACGCAGGCGACATCGTCCACCTCCGGCCCCAGGAGGGAACGATCACCGGCTGAGCCACGTCCTACCGGTCGCACACCGCGCCGGCCTCCGTCCACGCCGCGAGCCGCCACGGGGCGTCGCGCCGGCCGGGGCCCTTCGGTGGTGCAGTATGAAGAGCCGACGAGTTCGCGGGTGCGAACAGGGCTAAACAGGGACGGACCGGTGGAGCGGGAGAGTGAGCCAGAGCACACCTGCCGTATCGTGGGGGCGACCGCCCGAACCCCCGGGCGAGGCGGGCCGCGGTGACGCTGCCCGCGGGTGCGAACTGATCGGAAGGGCAGTGGGCGAGGACCGGACAGGGGGCGGGCGGTGACCGCCGACGAGCCGGGCGGCACGGCCGGGCACGAACACGGGGCCCCCCGGGGCCCGTCCGACGGGGCCGTCGACCCTCCCGCAGCCCCGCCGCCCGGCGGCGACGGGTCCGGCGCCGACGTTCCCGCGGACACCGGCGACCTCCCCGCGCACCCCGATGGCGACGCCTCCGCCTCCGGTGACGGCGGCCCCTCGGAGAGCGCCGGCGACCCGGAGGAGGGGGGCGAGGACGACGACGGCATCGCCGCCCGGCTGGAACACCTGATCCTGGGCGCCCCGCGCCGCTACACCGCGTTCCAGGCCGCCCGCAGCGCCGGCGTCTCCGTCGACCTCGCCGCCCGTTTCTGGCGGGCGATGGGCTTCGCCGACATCGGCCAGGTCAAGGCCCTCACCGAGGCCGACGTACTGGCCCTGCGCCGCCTTTCCGGCCTCGTCGAGGCAGGGCTGCTCAGCGAGGCCATGGCGGTGCAGGTGGCCCGCTCCACCGGCCAGACCACCGCCCGCCTCGCCGACTGGCAGATCGACTCCTTCCTGGAGGGCCTCACCGAGCCCCAGGACACCGGTCTGAGCCGGACGGAGATCACCTACCCGCTGGTCGAACTGCTCCTGCCCGAGCTGGAGGAGTTCCTGGTCTACGTCTGGCGCCGCCAGCTCGCCGCCGCCACCAGCCGCGTGGTCCAGGCCCAGGACGACGCCGAGATGGTCGACCGCCGCCTGGCCGTGGGCTTCGCCGACCTGGTCGGCTTCACCCGGCTGACCCGGCGCATGGAGGAGGAGGAGCTCGGCGAGCTCGTCGAGGCCTTCGAGACCACCGCCGCCGACCTGGTCGCCGCCCACGGCGGTCGCCTGATCAAGACGCTCGGCGACGAGGTCCTCTTCGCGGCCGACGACGCCGGCACCGCCTCGGAGATCGGCCTGCGCCTCATCGAGACGCTCGCCCACGACGAGACCATGCCGGAACTGCGTGTCGGCATCGCCCTGGGCACGGTCACCACCCGCATGGGCGACGTCTTCGGCACCACCGTCAACCTCGCGAGCCGGCTGACGTCGATAGCGCCCAAGGACACCGTGCTGGTGGACGAGGCCCTCGCGCAGGGCCTGATCAAGGCGGGCGACGCACCCGCCTCCGAGGCCGAGGCCGCCGCCGCGGCCAAGGAGGGCGAGGGCCCGCTGCCCACCTACCGCTTCGCCCTCCAGCCCATGTGGCAGCGCCCGGTCCGCGGCCTCGGCGTCGTCGAGCCCTGGCTGCTGCGCAGACGCTGAGGCCCCGCACCCGCCGCGAGCCCTGCGGCGGGTGGCCCCTCCCCGTGGCGTGCGCGGCTCCGTATGATCGCCCGGTCCGGCGGGTGCGCGAGGGCACCCGCCAACGCCGTAGCCGGAGGCCGTCGTGACCGAGGACCGGGACCACCGCACACCGCAGTCGCCGCAGGGTGCCGCCGAGGGCGTCACGCTCCGCCGCGCCGGCGAACACGTGGCCGAGCTGGTGCTGGACCGCCCGAAGGCGATGAACGCCGTCTCCACCGCGATGGCCGGGTCCATCGCCGGGGCCTGCGCGGAACTCGCCGCGGACCCCGCGGTGCGGGTGGTCGTGCTGACCTCCAGCCACCCCCGCGCCTTCTGCGTCGGAGCCGACCTCAAGGAGCGCAACACCCTCACCGACGCCGAACTGCTGCGGCAGCGCCCGCTGGCCCGGGCCGCCTACACCGGGGTGCTGGAACTGCCGGTGCCGACGATCGCAGCCGTCCACGGCTACGCGCTCGGCGGCGGGTTCGAACTCGCCCTCTCCTGCGACATCCTCGTCGCCGACCGCACCGCCGTGGTCGGACTGCCCGAGGTCTCGGTCGGCGTCATCCCGGGCGGCGGCGGCACCCAGCTGCTGCCGCGCCGGGTGGGGGCGGCCCGCGCCGCCGAACTCGTCTTCACCGGACGCCGCGTCGAGGCCGCCGAGGCCGCCGAGTGGGGCCTGGTCGACCACCTCGTGGACGCCGGTCGCGACCGCGAACACGCCCTGGAGCTCGCCGGACGCATCGCCCGCAACTCCCCGGTGGGCCTGCGGGCCGCCAAGCAGGCGCTGCGCCTGGGCCACGGCCTGGACCTGCGCACCGGCCTGGAGGTGGAGGACGGCGCCTGGCGCACCGTGGCCTTCTCCGGTGACCGCGCCGAAGGGGTCGCAGCCTTCAACGAGAAGCGCGACCCGGTCTGGCCCGGCGCCTGACCGCCGGCCCCCACCACCGGACCGCCGCCCGCGGCGAGGTCCCGGACGGATGTGCGCCGGGCGCGACGGACCGGCCGGGTGAGATTACGGACGGTAGTGGGCGGCGGGTGTCCCGAACAGGGCACGACGTCTGAAACATTCCTACGCTGAGGCAACGGCAGGAGCCTACGGTTACGGAATGTGAGGGCTGGTGGTGGCGGACGGCGAGGCGGAGCGGGGTACCGGCGACGGTCGGATGCGCGCTGTCGTCGACCTCGCCCAGGCCATGGCCGCCGCCCACACGCCACGGGAGTCCGCGCGGGCGGCAGCCGAGGGGGCCCGGCGCGCCCTGGACGGCTCGTTCGCCGCCGTCTCGGTGTGGGAACGCGAGCTGGGGCTGCTGCGGGTCCTGGTCAACGTGGGGGAACTGGCCGAGGACGAGCAGGAGTTCCCCGAGGACGAGACCTACCCGGTCCACGACTACCCCGAGATCACCGGCTTCCCCGGCGGCCGGTGGGAAACCGGCGGTGAGGGGCGGTCCTGGAGACAGACGGCAACGGGACCGGACGCCCCGGCCGCCGAGGGGGCACCGCACAACCCGCACCGCGCCGCCGGGCTGCGGCGGCGGGGCCGGGGCGCGTGCGTCATCACACCCCTGGTGCTGCACGGACGGGCCTGGGGGGAGCTGTACGTCGCCCGGCCCGCCGGCGCTGCGGCGTTCACCGGCGAGGACGCCGACTTCGCCACCGTCCTGGCCGCGGTGGCCGCCGCCGGCATCGTCCAGACCGAGCGCCTGGCCGAGGCCCAACACCTGGCCTACACCGACCCGCTGACGGGCCTGGCCAACCGGCGCGCGGTCGACAACCGGCTCGACGAGGCGCTGGAGCGGCACCGGCGCGAGGGCGTCGTGGTCAGCCTGGTGGTCTGCGACCTCAACGGACTCAAACGCGTCAACGACTCCCAGGGCCACGCGGTGGGGGACCGGCTGCTGGAACGCTTCGGCTCGGTGCTGTCCCTGTGCGGCGCCATGCTCACCGACACCCTGGTGGCGCGGCTGGGCGGCGACGAGTTCTGCCTGCTGGCGGTCGGGCCCGGGGCCGACGAGGTGGTGCGGGTCGCGGAGGAGGTCTGCCGCCGGGCAGGCGCGCTCGACCTGGGTGAGGGCGTGGCCGTGGGTGTCGCCTCGACCGGCGACCCGATCGGCGGCGTCGGTTCCGCCCGGCGCCTGTTCCGGCTGGCTGACGCCGCGCAGTACCGGGCGAAGGCGGCACGCTCGGACACCCCCGTCGTCGCCGGCCGCGACGGCGGCACCGAGGACCCGGTGGTCCGCCTCGCCGACGCCCCGGAGCGCCGCCCCACCACCGAACGGCGACGGTTCCGGCGCTGAGGGCCCGCCGGCCCGTCAGCGCCGAGTCCCGTGCGCAGAGGGCGGCTGACGGGCCGTCCGGGCGCGGTGACGGGGCGGGCTCGTCCCGAGCGCGGGCCGGCCCGGCCCGCGCGCCTCGCGCCCGCCGCGCTGCTACCGGGCGAGCCAGTGGACGGTGAGCGAGGCGGACTCCGGCCCACTGCCCGTCAGACTCACCGAGTCCTCCCGGTGGGCGCCGGGGTTCCGGTGCCCACCGGCGGGATGTACGGGCGCGGCGTGCTGGGCCGGGCGGTGCACCCCGCCGCGGAAGGTGTTCTCCACGGTGGCGTGCGCGGACGGGATGAAGGACAGGGCGAGCAGCACCGTGCCGGCGGCACCGGCGGTCAGCAGCGTTCGACTCGCACTCAACAGATGGTTCCTCTTCGCGGTGGAGCGGACGGGGACGGCGGCAGGACGGCAGGGAAGTGTGGGCCCCTCCGGGCGGGAACCGCACACGGGATGGCGCGGGTCCGGCCGACGATGCCGGCCCGGCCAGTGGGTGGTTGCCTGCCGGGACGGCTGCGCCCGCGGTGTTCTCCGGCTGCCGTCCGAAGGGACGGGTGCCGACCGCGGACCCCTGTGGGAACGGGCCCCGCGGGCACGGCACATGACGCAGCCACAGGTAGGTGTGGACTACAGCCGCTGGGGAAGATGGTAGTGACCGCAGCGGGTCGCACGGAAGCCGGGAGGCGTCGTGCATAACCTCCCCCTCATGAGCAGCGAAGAGAACTCACGGTTCGTCAGGCTTCAGGTGGAACTCGTCATGGAGGTGACGGACCAGGCCCGCCTGGCCGGTGCCGCGCACGAGCGCATCGCCGACGACGCCTTCATGACCGACGCGGAGCGCCAGGAGGCGCGGACCACCGTGGAGAAGGACGCCGCGGAGTCGCTGGCGTACCTCGTCGACCCCGTCGACCTGGTCACGGCACTCCCCGGCGTCGAACTGGCACAGGCGTCCTGGAGCAGCGAGGAGATCGAGTACGACCCCGCTTCGGCGGAGTGGGACCTGGTCGGCGCCGGGGAGGACTGACGCCCGCAGGCGCAGCCCCCGGACCCGAGGGGCGCCCGACGGCCACGGCGCCCCGCCGCGACCGGCCAGGCGCCCCGGTACCCCGCCCCTGAGGTCACGCACCTCAGCCCGTCCGCCCCAGGGGAGCGCCGCGACGCGTCCAGGGGGAGCGCTCGGCGGTCTGAGGCTCCGCGGAACGTCCTACGTGTCCTTTCCCACACCCGCAGCAGGCATGGATCGGGCGAAACGGAAAATACGTGGTGAGGGGTAACCGGGGACCCCTGTGTCTGCACCCCCGGTACCGCAGCTCGGGGACGTTGGGACCGTAGCGATGGAGAAGCGAACAATGACGGAGAGCAAGCGCCGCAAGGGCCTCGCCGTGACCGCAGTACTGGTCGGCGGCAGCCTGGCCCTCACGGCCTGCGGAGCCGGCGCCTCAGGCGACGACGCCCGTCATGACAGCAGCCGGCAGGTCGACGAGGCGGCGGCGAAGGACGCCTCCGACGCGAGGATCCACATACAGCCGAAGAACGGCTCCACCGGGGCCGGCATCAACAGCGACACCAAGGTGACGGCCAGTGGCGGCAAGCTGACCGACGTCACCATGAAGCCCACCACCGGCTCCGGCGCGGCGGTCAAGGGCACCATCGGCGACGACGGGAAGTCCTGGCGGCCCGACGGCCAGCTGGAGCGCGCCACCAAGTACGAGATAGCCGCCCACGCGGTCGACTCCAAGGGGCGCAAGGCCGTCGAGCACGCGACCTTCACGACCGTCTCGCCGTCCCACAGCTTCATAGGCAACTTCACGCCCGAGGACGGCTCCACCGTGGGCGTCGGCATGCCGGTGTCGATCAACTTCGACAAGCCGGTCAAGGACCGCAAGGCCGTCGAGTCCGCCATCAAGGTCTCCGCGAGCAGCAACCAGAAGGTCGTCGGCCACTGGTTCGGCGACAAGCGGCTGGACTTCCGGCCGCAGGACTACTGGAAGGCCGGCACCAAGGTCACCATGAACCTGGACCTCGACGGCGTCCAGGCCTCGCCCGGCGTCAAGGGCGTCCAGCACAAGACGGTCAGCTTCACCGTCGGCCACTCCCAGGTCAGCACCGTCGACGCCGCCACCCACGAGATGACGGTCGTCCGCGACGGCAAGAAGATCAAGACGATCCCGATCTCCGCCGGCAGCACCGACCACCCCACCTACAACGGGCAGATGGTCATCTCCGAGAAGTTCGAGCAGACCCGCATGGACGGCTCCACCGTGGGCTTCAAGGGCGACGACGGCAAGGGCGAGTACGACATCCCCGACGTCCCCCACGCCATGCGCCTGAGCACCTCGGGCACCTTCATCCACGGCAACTACTGGGGCAAGGGCATCTTCGGCAAGACCAACACCAGCCACGGCTGCATCGGTCTTGAGGACGTCAAGGGCGCCAAGGACTCCACCACGCCCGCGGCCTGGTTCTACGACCACTCCCGGACCGGCGACGTCGTGATCATGAAGAACTCGCACGACAAGACCATCCAGCCCGACAACGGCCTCAACGGCTGGAACATGGACTGGAACGAGTGGGTCGCCGGCAGCGCGACGAACAGCTGACGCAACCGGTCGCCGCGGCCCCCCGGGCCGGCCCGACCGCTCGCTCCCACCTGTGCACGGCCCGCCGTCCCAGCGGCAGGCCGTGCACGGTCGCGTCGGGCCCCGGCGGCGCAGCGCGCGTGCGGCCCCACCGCGCTCCCCGGGCGGCCCGCCGGGTCACGGGCGCCCACGGCCCGGCAACCGGCCGCAGGTGCGTACCGTGGACGGCGTGAGCAGGCGCAGAGCAGGCCGGGCGGACACCGGCCACCACGGCGGACCACGGACCGCCGAGCACACCGGCACCGACCACCCCGGTACCGGCGGCGAGGACGCCGCCGAGCTGGTCGCCGCCGTCCTCGGTGAGCTGACCTACCTGAGCGACGGCCCCGCCGTGGACGACGCCCTGGAGGCCGGCGCCTCGCGTCTGGCCGCCGCGCAGGCGGGCCCCGAGGCCGTCGGCAGCGCCCTCCTCGCCGCCGCCGTCGAACGCACCGCCCGGAACTGGGACGGCGGCTGGACCCCCGCCGACCTGGTACGAGTGGTCCGCCGCGACCTCACCGACCAGCTGGGGGCCGGCCCGGAAGTCCTCGCGCTGACCTCGCTCGCCCTCGACGCCGTCGCGGCAGAGGCCCGCCGCGCGGCGCACGCCACCGGAGCCGACCCCTACGCACACGCCCGCGCCCGCCACGGCTCCCGGTGGGCTGAGCAGCTGCGCGACCTGGCGGCCGAGACCTGGTGGCAGGAGGACGCCGCCTACCTCGACGCCCTCGTCCGCCGCCGCCAGAGCTCCCGCTTCGAGACGCTCCTGGACCTGCTGCGGGTACTGCGCACCCTGGCCCGGCAGCCCCGCATCCCACCCCTTCCGGACGCCACCGCCCCGGCCGCCGCCGACCCCGCCACCGCCCGCGTCCTCGGCCGCATCCGGGCCCTGCTGGCCAAGGCCGAGGCGACCACCTACCCCGAGGAGGCCGAGGCGCTCTCCGCCAAGGCCCAGGAGCTCATGGCCCGGCACAGCGTCGACGAGGCGCTCGCCGGCAGCTCGGACGGCGCGCGGGGGGCCGGGCCCGGCGCGGGGAACGCCCCCACCGCGATCCGGGTCGGCGTCGAAGGGCCCTACGAGGAGGCGAAGGCGCTGCTCCTGGACGCGGTCGCGGGCGCCAACCGGTGCCAAGCGGTGTGGTCCGAGGTCTGGTGCTTCACCACCCTCGTCGGTTTCGCCGCCGACCTGGAGCGGACCGAACTCCTCTACACCTCGCTGCTGGTCCAGGCCACCACCGCCGCAGGCCGCGCCGCCGACGCCCACCACGCCCGCGGCCGCTCCCGCCGCACCCGCGACTTCCGGCAGTCCTTCCTCGTCGCCTACGCCGACCGCATCCGCCACCGCCTGGACGCCGCCACCCACCGCGTCACCCGCGACGCCGCCGAGGACAGCCCGTCCCTGCTGCCTGCCCTCGCCTCCCGCGAGGCCGCCGTGCAGGAGGCCACCGGCGCCCTCTTCCCGCAGACCACGGCCGTCCGCCTGCGCGGTGTCCGCGACGCCGAGGGCTGGCGCCAGGGCACGGCGGCGGCGGAGCAGGCGCGGCTGGGAGAGGCGGCGGAGAAACGGCGGGGGATCACCGGGCGGTGAGGTGGGGCAGCGGGCGCGGCGGCGTGGGGGAGGCCGACCCCGGGCTCTGCGCATCGACGCCTCGCCGCACCGACGCACCGACGCATCGACACCCCGGCACCAGGCGCACGCGGAACGGGAGAACCCGACGCGTCCGGGGACACGGACGCGCCGGGCGTGCGGGGGTGCTCTGCGCCCTTGCCGAGCGGTTCCCGGGCTCTGCCGGACTACTGGGCCGGTGCCACTCCGACCGGGCACGACACCCCGGTCCCGCCGATCCCGCAGTATCCGGCCGGGTTCTTGTCCAGGTACTGCTGGTGGTACCCCTCCGCGGGGAAGAACGGCCGGCCCTCGGCGGGCAGGATCTCCGTGGTGATCGAGCCGTAGCCGGAGGCGGTCAGCGTGGCCTGGTAGGCGTCCCGGGAGGCCTCGGCGGCCTGCTGCTGCTCCGGGGAGTGGGTGTGGATCGCCGAGCGGTACTGGGTGCCCACGTCGTTGCCCTGGCGGAATCCCTGGGTCGGGTCGTGCGACTCCCAGAACACCTTCAGGAGCTGCTCGTAGGAGACCTTCGAGGGGTCGTGGACCACGCGCACGGCCTCGGTGTGACCGGTGTGGCCGGTGCAGACCTCCTCGTACGTGGGGTTCGGCGTGGAGCCGCCCTGGTAGCCGACGAGCGTCGTCCACACCCCGGGCGTCTCCCAGAACTTCCGCTCGGCACCCCAGAAGCAGCCCAGGGCGAAGTCGGCGACGGCCAGTCCCTCCGGGTACGGGCCGAGGAGCGGGTTGCCCAGGACGGTGTGGCGCTCGGGAACGGTGAAGCCCGGCTCGGCGCGGCCCGGCAGCGCCTCCTCCGGAGTGGGCAGAGCGTTCTGGAAGCGGGAGAACAGCATCGGGATCAGTGCTCCGGAAGCGGTGAGGGGGCAGAACCGTGGTTACCGACAACGCCGGGACGGCGGGAAGCATTCCCCCGGCGCCGACCGCCCCCGCTCCGGACCACCCGGACCAGGCGGACCAACCGGACCAGGCGGACCACCCGGACCAGGCGGCCCCGGCCCCGCCTCGAAGAGCGGGCCCTTACAGACCCGGCGGCTGGAACGTGGTCGCGTTGCCGCCCAGGCTCTCGTACCCGGCGACCGCGACCGCCCGGTAGGAGACGTACTGCGCCACCGGATCGCCGCTGTAGGACCACGGGACCGCCCCCACGTGCCCGTCGACCAGCCGGAGCTGCTCCAGCGCCTCGGCGTACCGCTCGGCGCGCACCAGGAACCAGGCCAGCAGGTGGCGGACGTGCGGCGCCACCGGGTGGTCGGCGGGGGCCTCGCGCAGGGCGAAGTGGGCGCCCTCGATGGCCCGTTCCACCACGGCGCTCTGGTAGAGGCCGCGGACCAGGTTCGCCTCGGGGAGGTGCTCGTACACCGCGAACAGCGGCAGCGCGGGCAGCAGCGTGCCGCGGGGCGCCTGCGAGGCCGCGCGCTCGGCGAACGCCTCCGCCTGCGACCGCGAGCCGTGCCACTTCTGCGACCAGTACGGCAGCGCCGCCAGGTGCGCTCCCATGTGGTGCGGGGCGCGCCTGGCCACCTCCGACCACAGCGCCTCGTAGTCCGCCGCCCGCTCGCCCAGGCCGCGGGCGACGACCAGGTCCGTCAGGTACGGCAGGGGGCTGCCCGGCGCCAGCAGCCCCGCCTCGCGGCAGACCGTGCGCGCCTCCTCCAGCAGCATGCGGAAGTCCTGCGAACCGGGATCGCGCATCGCGCGGAGCGCCAGGAACTGGGCCTGGGTCTGTGCCGCGCCCGGGTCCTTGGGCGCCTCGGCCCGCCAGGAGCGGAGCCAGGCGGCGCCCGCGCCGGAAGCCCGGCCCAGTTCGAAGACGGCGGCACCCGCCAGTGTCTGCACGCGCTGCCAGCGCCGCTCCCCGTCCTCGCCGGTGGCGGCGAGCAGCTGGGCGGCGTAGCGCCAGTCCCCCGAGGTCCGCAGCGCCTCCAGGGCCTCCTCCAGGTCGGCGTCCGGGCCCGGCAGCCGGACGTCGAGCTCCTCCGGAGGGACGAAGCCGTAGCCGACCGCCGGGTCGAGTGCCGGCCCGGCCGTGGCGCCCACTGCCCGCCGGCCGTCCTGGAGCCGGCCGCGTGACCGGAGCCAGGGGACGAGCACGAGGGCGACCAGCGAGGTCGCGGCGAGGAGAACCAGCAGAGCGTTCATGGGCGGTCCTACGGTCGTGGGGTCTCGGGAGTGCCAGGTCGTGGTGGACGGGTGCCGGGCGGCGGCCGGTCGAGCGGTCGGGCGGGTGCGGGCGCGGCCGGGTGAGGGCTCGTCCGGCTGTGCCCATCCTCTCCACTCCCCAGAGAAGCAGAAAGTTCCTCGGAGGACGCCCTCCGCGCGCACTAGGCTCGGCCGGCATGAGCGATCAGCGCGACCAGCGTTCCCAGCACTTCGAAACCCTCGCCATCCACGCGGGCCAGGAACCCGACCTGGCCACCGGTGCGGTGGTGCCACCGATCTACCAGGTGTCGACGTACAAGCAGGACGGCGTGGGCGGCCTGCGCGGCGGCTACGAGTACAGCCGCAGCGCCAACCCGACCCGTACCGCCCTGGAGGAGAACCTCGCGGCCCTCGACGGCGGTCGCCGGGGACTCGCCTTCGCCTCGGGCCTGGCCGCGGAGGACTGCCTGCTGCGCACGTTGCTCACGCCCGGCGACCACGTGGTGATCCCCAACGACGCCTACGGCGGCACCTTCCGCCTCTTCGCCAAGGTCGCGGAGCGGTGGGGCGTGGAGTGGTCGGTGGCCGACAGCTCCTCCGCCGAGGCCGTCCGGGCCGAGCTGCGGCCCCGCACCAAGGCGATCTGGGTCGAGACGCCCAGCAACCCGCTGCTGGGCGTCACCGACATCGAGGCGCTCGGCCAGGTGGCCCGGGACGCCGGCGCCCGCCTCGTCGTCGACAACACCTTCGCCAGCCCCTACCTCCAGCAGCCGCTGGCGCTCGGCGCCGACGCCGTCGTCTACTCCACGACCAAGTACATGGGCGGCCACTCCGACGTGGTCGGCGGCGCGCTGGTCGTCAACGACGAGGCGCTGGCCGCGGACCTCGTCTTCCACCAGAACGCCATGGGCGCCATCGCCGGCCCCTTCGACGCCTGGCTGGTGATGCGGGGCATCAAGACGCTCGCCGTCCGCATGGACCGGCACTGCGCCAACGCCTCCCGCGTCGCCGAACTCCTCACCGCGCACCCCAAGGTCACCCAGGTCTACTACCCGGGACTCCCCGAGCACCCCGGTCACGAGGTCGCCGCCAAGCAGATGCGGGCGTTCGGCGGCATGGTCTCCTTCCGCGTCGCGGGTGGCGAGGAGGCGGCGGTGGCGGTGTGCAACCGGACGCGCCTGTTCACGCTCGGTGAGTCGCTGGGCGGCGTGGAGTCGCTCATCGAGCACCCCGGGCGCATGACGCACGCCTCGGCCGCCGGTTCGGCACTGGAGGTCCCGGCCGACCTCGTGCGGCTCTCCGTCGGCATCGAGTCCGTCGACGACCTGCTGGCCGACCTCAGCCAGGCACTGGGCTGACGGACGGCGGCGGACGGGCGGGCACGGACGGACGGGGCGGCCTCCGCCCGCCACCGCCCGCCCGTCCGCCCTGCCGCCCCGCCACCGGCCGCTACCAGGGCACCGGCGGGGTGTTCTGCAGCGGCGGGGCCTCCCACGGCCGCCGGGCCGCCGCCCAGAGGGCGATGGCCAGCAGCAGGGCGGCGAGGACCGTCCAGCCCAGCAGGCCGAACGCCCGGCGCAGCCGCAGCAGCCGTTCCCCCCGCAGGACGGCCCGGCGCAGCAGGGCGGTCGGCACCCGCGGGTGCCTGCCGTCCAGCAGACGCCGCACCCGTGCCTCCTCGCGGTCCTGGCGCGTCATCGGGCACCGGCTCGGGTTCCGGAGCGCCCGGCCGCGGCCACGCCTCCCTCGGCACCGCCCCTCCCGCCACCCGCGCCGCCTCCCTCCGGCAGCGGCGGCGGGGCGTCGAGGACGCGGGACACCGAGCGGCGGACCAGGAGGTGGACGCGGTCGGTGGACAGCCCCAGCCGCGCCGCGACCTGCGCCGGCGGCACCTCCTCGTACAGCAGGAGCACCGCCACGGCCCGCTCACGCGGTGAGAGGCGGTGCAGGGGGCCCGGGGGAGGAGAGGCGGGACGGGGCGGCCGGGGCCGGGGGGGAGGGGCGGGACGGGGTGGCCGGGCCTCGCTGTCCGGGCCGGTCCCGTCGGCCCCGGGGGCAGCAGCCTCGGCGGGCGCCGGCACAGCCCTCGCGGCCCCACCCTTCCTCCTGAGCCCGGCGGCGCACCACGGCAGGCGGCTGCCGGACGCCGTGGTGCGGGGCCGCCACCGGGGGAAGGCGTGCGTGGCGCGGAGCACGAGTTGCTGGCGCGTGTGGTCGTAGGGGTCGTCGTCCCGTACCCGGTCCCAGCGGGACAGCGTGTGGGCCAGGGCGGCCACCAGCAGCCGGTCGGCGGCCGGCCCCGGGTGCTCGGCGGGGGCGCCGGTCAGCAGCGCGGCGGTGTGCAGCAGCCGTCCGGCGACGTCCGCCGCGAACGCCTCGAACTCCTGGACGTCTCTCTGCCGCCGGGCCCTGCGCCGCTCCCCCACGCGTCCCTCCCCGTCCCGCCGCCCGCACGCGGCGGGCCCCCGCCCATGGCACGGCAGCGCCCCCGCCGCGTCAAGAGGGCGGGAGCGCTGGGCCGGTGGGCGTCAGCCGGCGGAGGTGTCCGTCGTGGGCGGCAGGGACGCCGTCACGCCGGACAGCGAGGCGTTGAAGCGGGTCAGCAACGAGCAGAACTGGTCGCGCTCGGTCTCCGTCCAGTCCTCCGTCACCAGCGCCATGAGGGCGCGGCGCGAACTGCGGACCTCCTCCAGCCGCGCACGGCCCCGGGCACTGAGCTCCAGCACCACGGCCCGGCCGTCCTCGGGGTGCGAGGCCCTGGTGACCAGGCCGGCGTCGACCAGCGGCGCGACCTGCCGGGTCACCGTCGAGGAGTCGATGCCCATCCCCGCCGCCAGCGCCTTGACCCCCATCGGTCCCTGGGTGTCGAGGCGGTGCAGCAGCAGGTAGGCGGCGCGGTCCATGGAGTTGCGGGCCTGTCCGACGCCGCCGAGCCGACTCTGCTCGGCGCGGCGCGCGAAGACGGCGACTTGGTGTTGGAGGGTGTCCAGCACGGGGGTCTGGGAAGTGGTCGTCATGTCCGGCGAAGTGGGCATGGCCTGGCTCGCTTCATGGTCAAGGAAGGATTGGGGGACAGGGTACGCGGCGCAGCCGCTGCCCGGACGCGCGCTGCCCGAACCGATGTGTGACCGATGCCGGGCAGTGTCCTGCCACGCGCTGCCGCGCCCCGTACCGTGGCGGGCGCCCTGCCGCCGGCGCCGCGGGTGACGCCCCGGCGAACCCGGGTGGGAGGACCAGGGGAGCAGCGGGCGGCGGAGCTGCGAGACTGACGCCATGGCTGATGACACCTCCTCTCCGTCCCCCCAGGACCGACCGGCCGCTGCCGCACCGGCGGGTGCGGAGCAGGCGGGAAGGGGCCCGGCCCCGGTGCAGGCGGCCGTTCCGGCTGTCGGACTGGACGACGTGCGCCGGGCCCGCAAGACGCTCTCCGGGGTCTCCCGCACCACCGCACTGGAGGGCAGCCGCTACCTGTCCGGACTGGTCGGGGCGCCCGTCCGGTTCAAGTGCGAGAACCTCCAGCGCACCGGCTCCTTCAAGCTCCGCGGCGCCTACGTGCGGATCGCGGGGCTCTCGCCCGCCGAGCGGGAGGCCGGGGTGGTGGCGGCCAGCGCCGGCAACCATGCCCAGGGAGTGGCCCTCGCCGCCTCCCTGCTCGACGTCCGCTCCACGGTCTTCATGCCGGTCGGGGCGCCGCTGCCGAAGGTGGCCGCCACCCGTGAGTACGGCGCCGAGGTGCGCCTGCACGGGCAGGTCGTCGACGAGACGCTGGCAGCCGCGCAGGAGTACGCACGCGAGACGGGCGCGGTCTTCATCCACCCCTTCGACCACCCGGACGTCATCGCGGGCCAGGGCACCGTGGGCCTGGAGATCCTCGAACAGTGCCCGGAGGTGGGCACCATCGTCCTCGGTATCGGGGGCGGCGGTCTGATCGCCGGTGTGGCGGTCGCGGTGAAGGCGCTCCGGCCCGACGTGCGGATCGTGGGCGTGCAGGCCGAGGGCGCCGCGGCGTACCCGCCCTCACTTGCGGCCGGACGTCCGGTGGCCGTGGAGCGGGTGGCGACGATGGCCGACGGCATCAAGGTGGGCCGCCCGGGCGACGTGCCGTTCCGCCTGGTCGCCGACCTCGTGGACGAGGTGCGCACGGTCTCCGAGGACGAGCTCTCCAGCGCCCTGCTGCTGTGCATGGAGCGGGCCAAGCTCGTCGTCGAACCGGCGGGGGCGAGCCCGGTCGCCGCCCTGCTCTCCCGGCCGGACAGCTTCGAGGGCCCGGTGGTCGCCGTCCTCTCCGGCGGGAACGTCGACCCCCTGGTCCTGCAGAGCACCCTGCGGCACGGCATGGCGGCGGCGGGACGCTACCTCTCGCTGCGGCTGCGGCTCACCGACCGGCCCGGCGCGCTCGCCCACCTCCTGGGCGTCCTGTCGACCATGGACGCCAACGTCCTCGACGTCCTGCACGTGCGCACCGACCCGCGGCTCGGCCTGAGCGAGGCGGAGGTCGAACTGCACCTGGAGACCAAGGGGCCCGGCCACTGCGAGGAGCTGCGCGGCGCGCTGGAGGAGGCCGGTTACACCGTCACCTCCTGACGCCTGCCGCCTCCGGAGGCCCGCCACCTCCCCGGGCCGTGCGCGGGCCGGCCGGCAGGAGCGGTGCCGGCGGGCGGCGCCTGACCGGTCTGCGTCGCAGCCGGGTGGCGGGCCCCACCCTCCGTAGACTCGGAACGAGAGCATCCCACTACGGGGAGTGACCGCATGCCAGGCGCCATCCATGCCGAGGGGCTGGTGAAGACCTTCGGGGACGTCCGGGCGCTGGACGGCGTCGACCTCGACGTCCCCGAGGGCACCGTGCTGGGCCTGCTGGGCCCCAACGGGGCCGGCAAGACCACGGCGGTGCGGGTGCTGACCACGCTGCTGCAGCCGGATGCCGGCAGTGCCGTCGTCGCCGGTGTCGACGTGGTGCGCGCGCCCCACGAGGTACGCCGCGTCATCGGCCTCTCCGGCCAGTTCGCGGCCGTCGACGAGTACCTGACGGGACGCGAGAACCTCCGCATGGTGGCGCAGCTCTACCAGCTCAGCGCCCGCGACGCGAAGGCACGCGCCGCCGAACTCCTGGAGCGGTTCGGTCTCGCGGACGCCGCCGACCGCATCGCGAAGACCTACTCCGGGGGCATGCGGCGACGCCTGGACCTGGCCGCCGCACTGGTCGTCCGGCCGCCCGTGATGTTCATGGACGAGCCCACCACCGGCCTCGACCCCCGCAACCGGCAGGCCCTGTGGGAGGTCATCGAGGAACTCGTCGCCGGCGGCACGACACTGCTGCTCACCACGCAGTACCTGGAGGAGGCCGACCGGCTGGCCCACGACATCTGCGTCGTCGACCACGGCCAGGTCATCGCCCGGGGCACCGCCGACCAGCTCAAGGACCGGATCGGCGGCGAGCGCGTGGAGGTGGTGGTGCACCGTGACGCACAGGTCGCCGTGGCGCAGGAGGTGCTGGCCGGCGCGGGCGGCGGCGAGACCGAGGTGGAGCCGCACACGCGCCGCATCACCGTCCCCGTCACCGGCGGCGCCAGGCTGCTCGCCGAGGTCATCCGGGAGCTGGACGCACGCGGTGTGGAGATCGACGACGTGGGGCTGCGCAGGCCCACACTGGACGACGTGTTCATCTCCCTGACGGGGCACTCAGCGGACGAGATGGAGACCGGGAACGGCGGCGGCGGACCGGGAGCGGCGGCCCGCGGCGCGGACCCGGACGGGACCCGGCAGGGCGCACCGGCCGAGCAGGACGACCGGGCCGGGACGGGCCACCGGGCCGAGGAGGGCGGACGGTGAGCGCCGCCACGGACGCCGCGGCCCTCGGCCCGGCCGCACGCCGGGGCGCCGTCACACAGGCGGTGCACGACTCGCTGGTGGTGGCCCGGCGGAACCTGCTGCGCATGCTGCGGATTCCCGAGGTCCTGGTCTTCGGGCTGGTCCAGCCCATCATGTTCGTGGTGCTGTTCAGCTACGTCTTCGGCGGGTCGATCGCCGTGGGCGGCTCCACCTCGCCCGCCGCCTACCGCGAGTACCTGATGGCGGGGATCTTCGCGCAGACGGTGACGTTCGCGACCGCCGGGTCGGGGGCGGGCATCGCCGAGGACATGCACAAGGGACTCGTCGACCGGTTCCGCTCGCTGCCCATGACGCGGGGCGCGGTGCTGACCGGCCGCACCCTCGCCGACCTGGTGCAGACGGCGCTGACCCTGCTGGTGCTGGCGGGGGTCGCGCTCATCGTCGGCTGGCGCACGCACACCGACGCCGGCCGGATCCTGCTCGGTTTCGTCCTGCTCCTGCTGCTCGGCCACGCGTTCTCGTGGATCGGCGCCCTGATCGGTCTGAGCGTGCGGACACCGGAGGCCGCGACCTCCGGCGGCCTGGTCTGGCTCTTCCCGCTCACCTTCGTCTCCAACGCGTTCGTCCCGACCACCAACATGCCGGCGTTCCTGCGCCACATCGCCGAGTGGAACCCGTTCAGCACCACGGTCCAGGCCTGCCGCCGGCTCTTCGGCAACCTCCCGCCGCACTACCCGGTGCCCGACGCGTGGCCGATGCAGCACCCGGTGACCGCCTCGCTGATCTGGTCCGTGGTGATCATCCTGGTGTTCCGCTTCCTCGCCGTCCGCAAGTACCGCTCCGCGACCGGCTGAGTGAGCCGCCACCCCGGCTGCTCGCGGGCGCCCGGCGCACGGCGGCAACCTCCGGGGGCCGGAAAGGCGTCGAGGTGGTGCGGGCGGGGCGGCATGGACCGCCGCACCAGTGGTGAGGCATGCAGACGGGGCGGCAGGGCGCCGGCTCCCCGGCAGGAGGAGGAGAAGGCATGGACGCGGAGAACAAGAGCGGCCCCGGCAGCGGGGGCAACGACTCCTACGGCAGGAAGAAGTTCAAGCGGTCCAGGAGCCACTTCGCGGACCGCATCACGGCGGACGGCCGCGACGGCTGGCCGGTGGAGGCGGGCCGCTACCGGCTCGTCGTCTCCCGGGCGTGTCCGTGGGCGAGCCGCGCCCTGGTCTCGCGGCGCCTGCTGGGGCTGGAGGACGCCCTCTCGCTCGGCGTCACCGACCCCCTCCAGGACGACCGCAGCTGGCGGTTCACCCTGGACCCCGACGGCCGCGACCCGGTCCTCGGCATCCGCTACCTCCACGAGGCCTACGACGCCCGCGAGAAGGACTACCCGGGCGGGGTGAGCGTCCCGGCCGTCGTCGACGTACCCAGCGGCAGCCTGGTGACCAACGACTACCAGCAGCTCACCCTGGACCTGGCGACCGAGTGGACCGGCCACCACCGCCCCGGCGCACCCGACCTCTACCCGGAGGCGCTGCGCGAGGAGATGGACGAGGTCATGGACGGCGTCTACCGCGAGGTGAACAACGGCGTGTACCGGGCCGGCTTCGCCACCGAACAGGAGGAGTACGAGGCGGCCTACCGGGACGTCTTCCACCGCCTGGAGTGGCTCTCGCAGCGGCTGGCGGACCGCCGGTACCTGATGGGTCCCAGCATCACCGAGGCCGACATCAGGCTGTTCACGACGCTCGTCCGGTTCGACGCCGTCTACCACGGCCACTTCAAGTGCAACAAGTTCAAGATCAGCGAGGACCGGGTGCTCTGGGCCTACGCCCGTGACCTCTACCAGACGCCCGGGTTCGGCGACACGGTGGACTTCGACCACATCAAGCGCCACTACTACCAGGTGCACACCGGTATCAACCCCTCGGCCATCGTCCCGGCCGGCCCGGACCTGTCCGGCTGGCTCACCCCGCACCACCGCGAGGAGCTGGGCGGTCGGCCGTTCGGCGACGGGACCCCGCCCGGGCCGGCCCCGGCGGACGAGCAGGTGCCGGCGGCGGGGCGGCCGGCCACGGCCTGACGCCTCCCGGCACGCCGACGGCCCGGACCGCGCGGTCCGGGCCGTCGTGACGCGGGTGCCGCCCACCGGGAGCGGCCGGGCGGGCCGCCGCGCTCGGTGACGCGGGCCGTCGTCAGGAGCTGTAGGGCTTCACGTCGAGGATCTTCACCATGGCCATCTTGCCGTTGGGAAGCTCGTACTGCGCCTCTTCGCCGACCTTCTTGCCGTTGACACCGGTGCCCAGCGGGGACTGGGGGGAGTAGGTGTCGATCTCGGAGCTGGCGTACTCCCGGGAGGCCATCAGGAAGGTCAGCGTGTCGTCCGGGTCGCCGTCGAAGGCGATGGTGACGACCATCCCCGGCGTGACCACGCCGTTGTCCGCCGGCGCCTCGCCCACCTTGGCGTGCGCGAGGAGCTGGGTGAGCTGGCGCACGCGGAGCTCCTGCTTGCCCTGCTCCTCCTTGGCAGCGTGGTAGCCGGCGTTCTCCTTGAGGTCACCCTCCTCACGGGCAGCCTCGATCTTCTCCGCGATCTCGATACGCGCGGGACCAGACAGGTGCTCCAGCTCGGCCTTGAGCTGGTTGTACGCCTCCTGGGTCAGCCAGGTGACGTTGTCGCTGGTCTGGGTCACGGGTGCTCCTCGTCGGTACAGGGAATACATCAAACGCCCTCCCAGGAAGCTTTGCGCCTTCTCGGGTGGGCGAAACCACGAGCCTAACAATTCCGGTACAAAGCGGGGAAGGGAAAATCTCCGGGCGCAGTGTCCGCCCTGGTCAGAGCCGTTCCCCAGCGTGCCGGACGGACGGGGGCCGCGGTCGCCGTCCGCCGGGCGCGGTGGTCCCGCCCCCGCGCGCACAAGCAGTCGGTGCGGCGGCGCAGGCGGTCCCCCGAGCGCCGCCGGTCTCCCGTCCGGCCTGACACTCCCGGGCCCGAACGGGTCCTGCCCCGCCGGGCACGTCCTCACACCTGGGCGAGGGCTCGCGGGCAGGGGCCGGCAAGCCGCCGGAGCCGCCGAAGCGTGCCGGACGGAGCTGGGAGGTGGCGGGTGCCCGGGGGCGGGGGAGGGAGGGGTGCGGGGCGCCGGCCGCTCGCCGAAGCCGTCAGCTTCCGGAGGCCGTGCAGCCCTGCAGCTCGGCGTTGGTGGCGTGGGCCGTGGTGCGGATGGTGACGGTGGTGTTGACCTGCTTGGTGTGCCGCTGCCGGATCGGCACGTCCTTGCGGCCCACCTCGGTGTTGTCCTCCGCCATCGAGCGCAGGGTGCACACCCCGGTGGCGTCCGCGTCCTTGACGACCTCCAGGTGCACGGTCACCGCCCTGTCCGACAGCACCTGGTACGTGATCAGCCTGCCGCTGAGCTTCTGCCCGGTGATGTAGGACACCCCGGCCCACGCCACCACCACGAGCAGGACCGCGCCGAGCACCGATCCGACGATCTTGAGCGTGCGGTCCTTGCGCTCGTCCGCGGTGCGGCCGTACCGGCCTGCCGGGGGCGTCCCCACGCCCCCGGGGCGGTGGGTGTCGGGCGCCGTGGGTTGCGCGTCCGGCGCCATGGCGGGTTCCTTCCGGTAGGCGGACCAGGAATCAAATGCCCCCTCGCTTCGGTCACTATAGGAGTCGTCTTCAACGGACCTTCACTGAGGATCGAGTCTTGACTGAGCAGCTACGACTGATGGCGGTGCACGCCCACCCCGACGACGAGTCGAGCAAGGGTGCCGCCACCATGGCCAAGTACGTGTCCGAGGGGGTGGACGTGCTGGTCGCGACCTGCACCGGCGGGGAGCGCGGCTCCATCCTCAACCCGAAGCTCCAGGGCGACCCGTATGTCGAGGAGCACATCCACGAGGTGCGGCGCAAGGAGATGGACGAGGCCCGGGAGATCCTCGGCGTCCGGCAGGAGTGGCTCGGCTTCGTCGACTCCGGCCTGCCCGAGGGCGACCCGCTGCCCCCGCTGCCCGAGGGCTGCTTCGCCCTCCAGGACGTGGAGAAGGCCGCCGAGCCGCTGGTCCGGCTCATCCGTTCGTTCCGTCCCCAGGTGATCACCACCTACGACGAGAACGGCGGCTACCCGCACCCCGACCACATCATGACCCACAAGATCACGATGGTGGCGTTCGAGGCCGCGGGGGACCCCGACCGTTACCCGGAGGCCGGCGAGCCCTGGCAGCCGAAGAAGCTCTACTACAACCAGGGCTTCAACCGGCAGCGCACCGAGGCGCTGCACAACGCCATGCTGGAGCGCGGCCTGGAGTCCCCCTACGGGGAGTGGCTCAAGCGGTGGACGGAGTTCGAGCGGCTGGAGCGCACGATCACCACTTTCGTGCCCTGCGCGGACTTCTTCGAGATCCGCGACAAGGCGCTGATCGCCCACGCCACCCAGATCGATCCGGACGGCGGCTGGTTCCGCGTCCCCATGGACCTCCAGCAGGAGGTCTGGCCCACCGAGGAGTACGAACTCGCCAAGTCGCTCGTGGACACCTCCCTCCCCGAGGACGACCTCTTCGCCGGCATCCGCAACAATTGACCCATGATGAGCGCGAACAGCACCCTCGCCGTGACGCACGCGGTCACCCTGGCCAAGGAAGTCGACCCTGACAAGGTGACTCCGGGGCTTCTCGGTTTCGTCGTCTTCGCGGTCATGGCCGGTGCCGTGTGGCTGCTGATGAAGTCGATGAACAAGCACATGCGGAACGTCGACTTCACCGAGACCCCCAAGGAGGCCGAGAAGGGCTCCGACGGCGGTACCGCGGCGTCCGAGGCGGACACCGCGACGGACGGCAGGACGGCGGGCGCCGCCAAGGGCCGCACCGCAGCCACCGGCACGCCGTAGGGCCCCCGCGGAACGTGCCGGTCCGCCGGGCCCGGCACGGAACCGCCGCCCGCACGGGAGACGAGCCGGAAAGGTCGGGCAGCAAGCCGACCCCGGCCGCTCCGGCATGCCCGGCTGTTCCGGCATGCCCGGCCGCAGGCGCACGCTCCCCTGCTCCTTCCGCGCACGCACCCCGGCCTCCCCTCGTCCGGGTCGGGGACGCGGCTGAGCACGGCTGACCTGTAGCCGCGCGGGCCGCACGGGTCCGCGCAGGCCGGCCGGGCCGCTTCGGCGTGCTCCGGCTCACGGCGACCGCCCCTCCCGGCCACGGCCTCGATGACGGCGTACCGCTCCTTGCTCCGGGAGCCGTGCCGCATCCCCCGGGGGGTACGCACCCGTGCTCCCTCCCGAGCCCCGGCTCCAGCCCCGGCCCCGAAAGCCGACCGCCCGGGCACCAGCCGTCCCTGTACGCCGGTGGCCCGCCCCGCCCTGTGAGCCGGTGGCCGGCGTCCGCGAGGTGAGGGACGAGCCGAGCCGCGTCCGGCAGGACGCGGCGGTGACGCGCCCGTGCCCTGCACCTTGGCCGTGCTCTGCCCCTGGCCGTGCTCTGCCCGCGCCCCGAGCACACGCCGGGCGCCGCGGGCCGGTCGTGTCGCCCGGTGCCCGGAATCGGGGACAAGGCGGCGGTCCCCGCGGGAACCGGCAGGGATCTGCGGGGGAGGTCCCTCGCGGATTGTGCTCCCCAGCCACACCGGCCGCCCGCACCGCGTCGACGACGCCGAGGAGCAGAACCGTGACCAAGATCGTCCTCTTGCCAGGGAGCGTACGGGGCGCCTCGGTGAACCGCACCGTGCTGGCCACCCTGGAGGACCGTTTCTCCCGCCGCCCGGGGAAGATCGGGACCGGGTTTCTCGACCCCGGTGCCCTGCCCCACTTCGACCAGGACGTGGAGCAGGACGAGACGGCCCTGCCCGCCGCCGTGTCCGACGCGCGCGCCCTGGTGACCGCAGCCGACGCCCTCGTCATCAGCACGCCGTCCTACAACGGCGCGATGTCCGGAGTGCTCAAGAACGCTCTCGACTGGCTGTCGCGGCCCTGGCGGGACAGCTCCC
The DNA here is from genome assembly GCF_042733155.1 of Streptomyces sp. NPDC059740. NCBI lineage: Bacteria > Bacillati > Actinomycetota > Actinomycetes > Kitasatosporales > Streptomycetaceae > Streptomyces > Streptomyces sp. NPDC059740. The sequence goes on from NZ_JBHWGP010000017.1 coordinate 28,154, forward strand.
TCACCGGCAGGCCGACGGCGATCCTCTCGGCCTCCCCCGGCCGCAGGGGAGGCGAGGAGGCCCAGGCGGGTCTGCGCGCCGTACTGGAGAGGGCCGGGGCGGTGCTGCTGGACCACCCGGTCCTCGCCGTCAGCAACGCGACGCAGCGGGAGACCGCACGCGGCCTGTTCACCGAACCCGCCCTCGTGGCCGCCCTCGACGCCGTGGCGGAGTCCGTGCTGACCGGCCTCGGTCTGCCGGCGCACCCCGATCCCCAGGCAGCCACCGGAGTCTGACGCACCGGCCGACGGAACGGCACACCTCCCGTCGGTGACCGCGCACCCACGGGCCCGGCCCCGGCGGCCAGGTCCGCCCCACGCACCCAGCACACGAGGAGACCAAGCAATGCAGGACGTCACGGGGATACCCGACACGGACCCCACCCGCCACGCCACCGTGCGCACCGAGGTCCGCGTACCGCTCGGCTTCGGCCACGAAATGCCGCTGGACGCCCGGATGGTGACGTTCGACGGGCTGCTGGACGGCAAGGAACACCTGGCCCTGCGACTCGGACAGCCGCAGGACGTGCCGCTGGTCAGACTGCATTCGGAATGCCTGACCGGGGACCTGTTCGGTTCGGCGCGGTGCGACTGCGGGCCGCAGCTCAGTGAGGCCCTGCAACTCATCACCGACCGCGGCGGCATCCTTCTCTACCTGCGCCAGGAGGGACGCGGCATCGGGCTCTACAACAAGCTCGACGCCTACCACCTCCAGGACACCGGCCTGGACACCTACGAGGCGAACCGGGCCCTCGGGCTTGAGGACGACCTGCGGGACTACGCCTCGGCCGCCCAGATGCTCCGCGCCGTCGGCCACACCGAGATCGACCTGCTGACCAACAACCCGGACAAGGTACGGCAGTTGGTCGCGCTCGGCATCAAGGTGCGCAACGTCGTGCGCACGGGCGTCTTCCGCACCCGGCACAACTCCTCCTACCTGTCGGCCAAGGCCAGCAAGACGCTGCACACCATCGAGCTGGAAGAGCAGACCGCCTGATGAGGTACCGACCGACCGCCACGTCCTGCCACCGCGCCGCCGGGTTCCGGAGGTACGCCGATGTCTGAGCCCGTCACCGCCACCAACCCCAACGAGATGGGCGAACGGGAGGCCATGGGGCTGCCCGAGGCGTTCGTCGACCGGATCGACCGCATGAGGTACCAGAAGGAGTGCGCCCAGCTGGCGTCCCGGTCGCCGGAGCAACTGGCGGTGACGGCCGGCGACCCGGCGCTGCCCCACCTCACCCGGTTCGCCGCGGGGAGCCTGCTGGCTCTGCTGGGTGACCCGCGCATCGACGTGTGGTCCCCGGAGATGGTGGACGTTCCCGGTGGGACCGCCACGATCGGGCTGCGCGCCGAGCACGTCGACGCCGTCGTCGCAAAGTTCGCCGCCGTCGGCGTCGTCCGCGAATGGATCGAGAAGGAAGTCCCCGCACACCCGGTGGAACTGGCCCCCTACCGCATGGCGCGTTACCCGGTGACCAACCTGGAGTACCGCGCCTTCCTCCTGGAGAACCCGGGCACCCCGCCACCGACTTCCTGGACGTTCGGCGCGTACCCCGCCGAGCGGGCCAACCACCCGGTGTGGACCGTCACCCCCGAGGACGCCGACGCCTACGCCGCCTGGCTCTCCGCCAGGACGGGACGGGCCTTCCGGCTCCCCACCGAGGACGAGTGGGAGCACGCCGCCGCCGGACCCGGGGGACGCACCTACCCGTGGGGTGAGCGGATGGCGGAGGACTGCGCCAACACGGTCGAGACCGGCCCCCTGACCACCACCCCGGTCGGCGTCCACCCGGCAGGCCGCGGCCCGTTCGGCACGGACGACATGGCGGGCAACGTCGAGGAGTACGTCGCCGACGACTACCGGCCGTACCCGGGCGGCACCGCGGTCGCCGACGACCTGCTCCGTTCGGGCGCCGGCTACCGGGTGGCACGCGGCGGCAGCTTCACCCGGTACGCCGACCTCGCGCGCTGCCGGCGCCGCCACGGCTGGTACCGCAAACCGATGTACGCGATGGGGTTCCGGCTCGCCGAGACGCCCGGCACGCCTGCCCCCGCCGAGGGGGCCGCCCGGCCATGACCGAGAGTCCCCACACCATTCTGAGCTGCGCCTCCTCCCTGGACGGCAGGATCGACGGCACGGGCCCCGAACGCCTGGTGCTCTCCAGCAGAGCCGACCTGGACCGGGTGGACGCGGAACGCGCCGGCTGCGACGCCATCCTGATCGGGGCCGGGACCCTGCGCAGGGACAACCCGCGGCTGCGCGTCTCCCCCCGGCGCGGCGCCGAGCGGGCCGAGCGCGGACTGCCCGCCGATCCGCTCCCCGTCGTCCTCACCCGCAGCGGCCGGCTGCCCTCCGACCGCGTCCTGTGGAACGGCGACCGGCGGGCACTGGTGTACTGCCCGCCCGCCGCCGCACCAGGACTGCGCCGACGCCTGGGCGACCGGGCGGAGGTGGCCGAGCTCGCAGCCGGCCCCGAACCCGGCGCCGTCCTCGCCGACCTGGGCGGGCGGGGGGTCCGCAGGCTCTTCGTCGAGGGAGGGCAGCACATCCACACCGCCTTCCTGGCCGCAGGCATGGCCGACGAGATCCAGCTGTCCATCGCACCGCTGATCGTCGGGGAAGCCGGCGCCCCGCGCTTCGTCGGCAGCGGCAGCTTCCCCCAGTCGGGGCGGCGGCTGCAGCTGCTGGAGACCAGAGTGCTGGAGGACTCGGTCCTGCTGACCTACCGCTGCCACCGTGCCGGGGACCGGGAGGCGGCTGCCTGATGCGCACGGCACACCACGAGACGCAGGGCACGCGCGGCACGTGCCGCCCTGACCGCGCCCGCGGTCAGGGGCCCGGCCGACGTCCGCCCGCCGGAGCCGCACCCGACCCTGTCCCACCCGCGCCCTCCCGGGGCCGCGGGTCCACGGGACGCAACCGAGCAGGTGGGACGGCATGAGCACACCCGGACACGACCAGGTCCTCGCCGCGTGCAAGGAGGGCGCACTGCTTCCCGGCCGGGACGACGGCGCCCTGCTGGAGCAGGCCATCGCCCTGTCACGGCACTGTCCGCCCTCCCGTACCGCCTACTCGGTGGGGGCGGTGCTGGTGGCCGCCGACGGCTCGGTGCTCTCCACCGGCTACTCCCGTCAGGACGGCTCACCGGTCCACGCCGAGGAGGCGGCCCTGCGCGCGCTTCCCCCTGGTGCGGAGCTGCGGACGGCCACGCTGTACTGCTCGCTCGAACCCTGCAGTGAGCGGGCCTCCGCGCCGCGCCCGTGCGCCGAGTTGATCGTCTCGGCGGGGGTCGGGCGGGTCGTGGTCGGCTGGCGGGAGCCCGAGTTGTTCGTCGCCCGCTGCCGCGGCCTGGAACAACTCCGCGATGCGGGCGTGGCGGTGGAGGAGCTGCCCGCCTATGCCGACCTGGCCCGCCGGTCCAACGGCCACCTGCCCCTGGGCCGGCCCGCCACCGGACCGCCGGGAGAGGGCGGGCCGGCATGACGGCTGTGCCGTGGCCGCTGCCGCCACGGCCGGGCCCGCCCCCCTGCGTGGTGACCGGGCCGCCGGCGGAGCAGCTCACCCAGAACGCCCCGGTCGACCAGCAGACCCGGCTGGAGAGGGGGATGTCCGTCCTGCACGGGGTGCGCACCGGCGCCTCGTCCGCCTGCCCGGGCGGCAGCCGCGCCTTCCACCTGGAGACCTGGCTCGCGCTCGGCCCGCCGCACATGTTCTTCGCGGGCACCGAGTTCGCCCACCTGCATCCGCACTACGACGGCAGCGTGCACGTCTTCCTCCCGCCGGCCACCGCATGGGCGGTGCACGCAGGAGGCTGGGCCGCCCCGCCCGGCCCGGACGGGGCGCTGCTGGTGTACGGCCCGCGCAACGCGGTCGAGACGGAGGTCGTCCGGGCCGTGCTGCTGCGCGCCTACCACCACGCGCGAGGCGTCCCCGACACCTGAGGACCGGCCCCGCCGCCCCGGGGTACCGGTCGCCGGAAACCTGCGGGAACCGGGAGGGAGGAGGCGAGGAGGTCTGCCGGTGAGGATTCCTCATGTCCGGAGCGGACGACTTCCACCCTCCCGGTCACGTGCTCTGCATCGCCTTCCACCTCGCTCCCGCGACTTCACCCCTGGCAGGTCACCATGCTCAAGCACCTCCCCGCCTCCGTCCTTTCCCTGTCCGTGCTGTTCGCCGGCGCCCTCGGCGTGCAGAGCGCCGCCCCAAGCGTGCAGGCCCCGCACCGAGCCCACTCTGTGCAGGCCACCGACAGCGGTCCCACGGTCGTCCCCCACGGGGCCGACAGAGCCCCCCGGGTCTGAAACCGCCTCCCGCGTCCGAAACCGCCCCTCCGCCCGCCACCTCTCACCCAGGAGTACCTCTGTGATCCGCCACCGCGGCCCCATCAGCGGCATCGCCGCCTACCAGAACACCTACGTGGCCACCGCCGGCTACGACAACCAGGTCATCCTCTGGAACGCAGCCGACAAGACCCCGGTCGCCCGCAGCACCCACGACCACCTCGCCAACCAGGTGGCGTTCAGCCCGGACGGCCGGTACCTGCTGACCTCGTCCAGCGACTACACCGCCCGCCTGTGGTCCCTGCCCGAGCTGCGGCTGCAGGCGGTGCTCTCCGACCACGAGGACGACGTGGAGATGTCGGTCTTCCACCCGACCGAGCCGCTGATCGCCACCGCCTCGCGGGACCACAACGTCCGGGTCTACGGGCTGGACGGCAGCCTCAAGGCCGTCTTCACCGGACACACCGCGGACGTGATCTCCGTGGAGTGGGCCGGCGGCGACCGTCAGGAACTGGTCTCCTCCAGCGACGACGGCACCATCAAGCGGTGGTCGGTGGAGACCGGCGGCATCGTCGCCGACATCGACCTCGGCGGTGTGGAGACCGACACCGTCGCCCTGGCCACGGACGGCACCGTGTACGCGGGCAACGACGACGGGGAGATCGTCGTCGTCGACGAGCAGGGCACCACCAACCACCCGGCCCACGACGCCGGCATCAAGAGACTGGTCCTCAACGCCGCCCGCGGCCTCCTGGTCAGCCTCAGCTACGACCGGACCCTGCGGGTGTGGAACATCACCGGCGGACTGACCGAGGTGGCCTCCTCCACGCTGCCCAGCGAGGTGTGGCCACGCTCGTGCGCCTTCCTCAACGACACCACGCTCGTCTTCGCCACCTTCGGCTCCTCCTACGCGACCTACCGGGTGGACGACGGCAGCTGGGACCTCGGCGGCGTCGAGCCGACCCCCGGCTACAACGCGGTGACACCCCACAAGGGCACCGTCCTGACCATCGGGGACGCGGGCGTGCTGTGGCAGGACGGTGCGGAGCGCTCACGCACCGGAAGCCTGTGCAACTTCCTCGTCGACGTGGGGCCCCTGGTGGTCACCGGCGGTCAGATGGGCGCCCTGTTCGACGCCTTCACCGGCGAGGTGCTGCACCAGCACAGGTCACCGCTGAACTGCGGAGCGGTCTTCGAGCGCGACGGACGGCCCCACGTCGTCGTCGGCACGTACACCGGTGAGGGACTGGTCTTCTCCGTCACGGACGAGGGCAGGCTGCGCCACGAGGTGACGCTGCAACTGCACCAGAACGCGGTCAAGGGGGTGGCGGTCTCGGGCGACCTGATCCTCTCGGTGTGCGCCGATGCCGAGGCCGCCTGGTTCTCCGTGCGGACCCTGACCCAGGAAGGGCGCGTACCCGAGGCCCACGACAAGATCGCCAACGGCTGCGCCGGCCTGGGCAACGGCGAGTTCGCCAGCGTCAGCCGGGACCTGCGGCTGCGCATCTGGTCCGGGACCGAGGCCGAGACGGTCAAGAGCCCGCACGACCACTCCATCAAGAGCGTGGCGGCTTCCGCCGACGGCCGGTTCGTCGCCACCGGCGGCTACAACGGCATGGTGGCCGTCTACGACCGGGCCAAGGGCGAATGGTCCACGGTGCTGCGCCCCACCACGGCCGGCATCTCCTCGATCGCCTACGACGCCGACGGCGGGCGCTTCCTGTGCAGCTCGTACGACAGCGCGGTGCACGCGGTCCCCGTGGAAGCCGCCTGATCCCGGCCGGCGCCACGGCGGTGCCGCACTGCGGCAGCCGAGCCGTGGCGCCGGGCCGGGCCGCCGGTCAGACCCGCACCCGCACCCGCACCCCCGGTCGCGCCTCCACCGGGACGCCCATGACGGCGAAGAGCCGGTCCGCCTCCGCCTGCCGGACCTCCGCCTCCTCCGCCCGGTCCAGCGCCCGCAGGGCGTCGGCGGAACCGGCCAGTGCGCGGGCGGTCTCGGGCCACAGTTCGACAGCCGCCGCCAGCGCGTGGGCCCGGCGGTGGAAGGCGAGGGCCGACACCGCGTCACCGCGCGCGAGGTGGACCCGGCCGAGCAGGTTCTCCGCCGTCGCCCGCCGGTTGCGGGTGCCCTGTGCCTGCGCCAGTTCCAGGGCCCGCTCGGCGCACTGCTGCGCCTCATCGGTGAGGCCCGCGTCCAGCCGCACCTCGCCCAGGCAGAGCAGCGCGGCGGTCTCCTTGGCCGGGGCCTGGACGGCCTCCGCCAGGGCGAGGGCCCGTTCGAGGCAGCGGACCGCCTCCCCGTCCTCACCGTTGCGCGCGTGGGCGTGGCCGAGTTCGGTCAGGACGAACGCCTCCACCATCCGGTCGCCGATGTGCCCGGCGAGCGCCACCGCCTCCACGCCGGTGGAGACGGCCGCCGCGCCACGGCCCAGCGCGGTGAGCACCGCGCAGACGTTGCCCAGGGTCTCGGCGCTCTCCCGTTCGTTGCCGAGCCGGCGGTGCAGGGTGAGTGCCGCGCGGTAGGAGCCCAGCGCGTCATGGAACCGGCCCAGACTCCAGCGCACGATCCCCAGCCTGCTCAGCGCCACCGCCTCCCGCTGCGGGTCGCCGGTCCGGCCGGCCAGCTCGAGCGCCTCCTCCAGGGCTTCGGCGGCCGGCCGGTACTCGTCGCACTGCCAGTGGGCGACGGCCAGGTTGGTCAGCGAGACGCTCAACAGGGCAGGGGAGTCCAGCTCCCGGGCGGCGGCCACCGCGTACTGCCCCACCGTGCGCCAGTCCTCGTAGTACACCTGGCTGTGCAGGTAGAAGGCGAGGCTGCGGGCGAGCACAGCGGTGTGGCGGTGCAGCCCGGCACGGCGTCCCGCCGCCAGCACCGCCAGGAGCGTGGCGTGCTCGGTCCCGAACCACGCCCGCGCCTCCTCAGGGTCCGCGAACGCCGGCAGTGGGGACCGCACCGGCCCCGGCACGCTCAGGCCGTGCTCGTACCGGCCGGGAAACAGCAGGTCGCAGGCGCGTTCCGCGGCGTGCACGTAGTAGTGCATCAGCCGTTCGCAGCCCGCCCGCCGGGCCTCGGCACCGCAGTCGTCGTCCGGCGGGAGACTGAGCGCGAAACTGCGGACCAGGTCGTGCAGGTCGTAGCGCTCCCAGGTCCGCTGCTCCAGCAGGTGGGCGTCCAGCAGGCTCTCCAGCACCTCGTCGGCCTGTTCGGGCGTCAGCGCGAGCAGGGCCGCCGCGCACATGCGCGAGAAACTCGGCCCGGGGTGCCCGGCGAGCAGCCGGAAGGCGGTGCGCAGCGGGGCGGGCATCGAGTCGTACGACAGGGCCAGGGCGGCGCTGACGCTGTGCTCGCCCGAACGCAGCTCCCGCATCCTGCGGTCCTCGTCGGCGAGCAGGGCGACCATGTGCCGGATACTCCACTCCGGGCGCCGGCCCAGCCTGGCCGCCGCGATGCGCAGGGCCAGCGGCAGCCGGCCGCACAACCGGACCAGCTCGGTCATCGCCGCCGGCTCCGCGTCGGTCCGCTCGCCGCCCAGGGTGCGCCGCATCAGCTCGACGGCGTCCGCCTCCGGCAGCAGCCCGAGCGCCAGCCAGGTGGCACCGGCCAGTTCCACCAGCCGGACCCTGCTGGTGACCAGCACCAGGGCGCGCGTCGACCCCGGTATCAGGTGCCGTATCTGCTCGGTGCTCACGGCGTTGTCCAGGACGAGTAACAGCCGGCGCTGCGCGGTGATCGAGCGCCACAGCGCCACCCGCCCCCGCACGTCCTCGGGCACCCCCTCGCCGGGCACCCCCATGACCCGCAGCAGGTGGGCGAGGACATCGCCACCGGTGCGGGGTGCGAACCCGAGGGTGTGGCCGCGCAGGTCGACGTAGAGCTGCCCGTCCGGGTACTCCTCGGCCAGCCGGTGCGCCACCCGGACGACCAGCGCCGTCTTGCCGGCGCCTCCCATGCCGTCCACCGTCACGATCCGGGTGCCGCCGCCGGTGTCCGCGTGCACCAGGTCGAGCAGCCGACGCAGCTCCTCCTGCCGGCCGGTGAAGTCGGCGAGGTCGTACGGCAGCGTGTTCGGCGGGCAGTCCGGCGGATCGAACCGCGGGGCCGCCACCGGAGGAGGAGACCCGGCCGGATTCCTGGCGGTCGCCGGCAGGTCCAGTTCGGGGCTCTGCCGCAGGACGGCCTCGTGCAGCGCGATGAGGCGGGCGCCGGGCGTGATGCCGAGCTCCTCCGCGAGCAGGGTGCGGACCGTGGCGTACTCGTTCAGCGCCTCGGCCTGCCGCCCGGACCGGTACAGCGCGAGGATGAGCTGGTGGCGCAGGGACTCCCGCAGCGGCTGCTCCTCGACCAGGGCACGGATCTCCCCGATCAGGGCGGCGGACTCGCCGAGCCGGGCCCGCAGCTCCAGGCACTTCTCGGTGGCACGCACCCTGAGCTCCGCGAGCGCGAGGGTGGCACGCGCCATCATCGCGCCACCCAGTCCCTGGAGGGTGGGGCCGCGCCACAGGCGCAGGGCCGCGCGGTACTCGGCCACCGCGTTGTCCAGCAGCCCGGCCGCCTCGGCCTCGCCGGCGCGGCGCAGCCGGATCGCGAACAGGCTGGCGTCCAGCTGGTGTTCTTCGATGTCGATGCGGTAGCCGCCGTTGGCGGTGACGATCAGCCGGCCGCCTCCGGGGAGCCTGCCCCGCAGGATGGACACCGCCTTGCGGATCTGGTGCAGGGCCGTGTCCGGCGGGTCGTCGTCCCACACCATGGCCACCAGCCGGTGCACCGGCACCACGCGGCGCGGCTCCACCAGCAGGGCCCCCAGTACGCGCGAGGGGATCGCCCCGCCGGGCTGCACCGCCTGCTCGCCGGAGGTGACCGTCAGCGGCCCGAGGATCGCGAAGCGGACCTGTTCCGGTGCCGAGCGGGTGGTGCGGTCAGGTCCGGCGCCCTCCGCCGGGCGGGGGCCGGTGTCCCCACTTTGGACTTCCGTCAGGTTCCCGCCCACGCCCATGGCAGCCTCCCCCTGGTGCCGCAGCAGCATGATGCTGTGCCGACCCGGTGGGGAGTGTATGGGAACGGGGTGGAGAAAGCCTGTGACAGGTTTCACACCATTACGGCCGGGCGGGGGGTGGACACCCGGCGTTCCCGGCCACCGGTGCCGCCCGCAGCGGACGGCTCCCGCGCAGCGCCGCAGTCAGGTCACGAGGGGAGGCCGCCGTCCTCCGGGGAGCCGCTCACCGCGGTCGCCCGAGCCCGCGAGACGGACACCGCCGCGGCCCCCACCAAGGTGACGAGGGCGCAGATCCCCATCGCGGCACGGGCTCCCCAGGCGTCGACGGCCCACCCGACGAGCGGCCCGCCGACCGTGGTGCCGCCCGAGAAGGCCAGCGAGTACAACCCCATGACCCGTCCCCGCATGCCCTGCTCGACAGCCAGCTGCACGGTCGCGTTGGCCGTGGTGTTGAAGATGATGCTCACCAGGCCCATCGCGACCAGCAGGACGAGGAACACGGTGTACCCCGGGGCCGCCCCCGCCAGTGCCTCCGTCGCCGCGAAAGCGAGTGCGTAGGCGACCAGACGGCTCTTCCCGCGGTCGCCGAGGCGGGCCGTGACCAGCGCGCCGACCACGGCACCCGCCCCGAGGGACGCGGTCATGAAGGAGTAGTGCTGCGCGTCGGCGTGCAGCGGCCCGTTGGCAAAACCGGCGAGCAGCGTGGGGAAGTTGTAGCCGAAGGTGCACACGCAGGCCACCAGCGTGATGGGCCACAGCAGTTCCGGCCGCTGCCGCACGTGAGCCAGTCCCTCCCGCACACCGCCCGGCTTCCGGCGCGTGGCGGTCGCCTGCCCCGCCCCGGCACGCACCGCCAGCAGGGTGGCCACCACCACGGCGTAGGACAGCGCGTTCACGGCGAAGGCCCACCCGATGCCGACCACCGAGATGACCAGACCGGCGACGGAGGGGCCCACCAGCCGGGCGCTCTGGAAGTTGAGCGCGCCGAGGCTGACGGCGTTGCGCAGCAGCTCGGGGCCCGTCACCTCGGAGACGAAGCCCTGCAGGGCGGGGGCGGAGAAGGCCCGTACCGACCCGGTCAGCAGCGCCAGGGCGAAGACGAGGTAGAGCCGCACCGCGCCCGTCAGCGTCAGCACCGCCAGCACCGCGGCGAACAGGCCCAGGAGCACCTGGCTGACCACGAGCAGCCGGCGGGTGGGCCAGCGGTCGGCGGCGGCTCCGCCCACCAGGCTGAACACCAGCACCGGCAGGAACTGCAGCGCCGAGGTGATGCCGACGTCGAGGGTGTGGCCGGTGAGCCTGAGCACCAGCCAGTCCTGCGCCACCAGCTGGGTCCACGTTCCCGTGTTGGACACGAGCTGGCCGAGGAAGAAACGCCGGTAGTCCCGTTGACGCAGGGCCGCGAACGCGCCTGTCCGCACAGGGGCGGAGGCCGTTTCGCTGCCCCCGGCGGGGGAGGGCGCAGGGGTGGTCATAGTGCTTCTCGATTCGTCTCTCGGGCCGTGAGTGTCTGCGGGCGGTGGGGGGAACGCCCCGACCGGTGGACCCGACCGGGGCGGTGCGCGGTGGCGCTCAGGTGGGCTCCCGGTCGAGCGCCGCGCCGTGCGGGCGTTCACGGCGGGGCGGCGCCGACGACTGCCGCGGCAGGACACCTCCTGCCGCGAGGACCCGTCCGCCGGCCGGTACCTCCGAGGTGACGAGGGCGTGCGCGCCGATGAACGCCCCGTCACCGACCGCCACCGGGCCCAGGACGGACGCTCCCGCCCCCACGACCACCCCGTCGCCGAGAGTGGGGTGACGCCGTTCCCCCGGCGGCCTGGTGCGGTCGCGCCACCACCCCACCGCGCCCAGCGTGACCTGGTGGTACAGCGTGACGTCCGAGCCCAGGACGGCGTCCTCGCCGATGACCACGGCGCAGGCGTGGTCGATGAAGAGACCGCTGCCGATCCGGGCCCCGGGGTGGATGTCGCACCCCCCGGAGAGCATCCGCCCCACCAGGGTCATCACCCGGGCCGTGCTCCGGTGCCCCCGGAGGTACAGAGGGTGGGCGAGGCGGTGCAGCCACAGCGCGGGAAGGTAGGGCGCCAGCACCGCTTCCGGCAGGCCGCGCACCGACGGGTCGCGCTCCACCACCACCCGGAGGTCGGCCAGCACCCTGTTCCGGAGCAGGGACAGCCGGCTCCGGCGCTTCACGCGACCGGTTCCGCGACCTGGAGAGCCGCCACCCGCTGCCACTCCTCGGGCGTCCCGGCGTCCGGCAGCACGGTGACCACGGTCGCGGAGGACGGCAGCGCGGCGGCCACTTCACGGGCGGCCAGCCAGTTGGCTGCGGCGGAACTGCCGATGCGCACCCCGGTGAGCCGGTGGAAGTCGGCCATGCCCGCCAGCGCCTGGGGCCAGGAGACCGTGCGGTGCTCGATCCGGTCGTCGTCGAGGGTGACGAACGGCTGGCGGATGCCCAGTCCCATGCCGCCCGAACCGGCGTACTTCGGGAGTCCGTTGGGCTGTGCCGCACTCCCGTAGGGTAGCTCCGCCGGCGACACGCCGACGGCTCGCACCCCGGGGTGGGCCGCGCGCAGCGCCCTGAGCACTCCGACGAGCGTGCCACCGGTCCCGATCGAGGCCACCCAGGCGTCCGGGGTGGCGCCGTCCAGCTGACGGAGGATCTCCGCGCCGGTGGTCGCCTCGTGGAGCAGGACGTTGACCGGGTTGCGGTGCTGGTAGAGCAGGGTCCACCGGTCGTCGGCCGCAGCGATGCGCACAGCGTGGCGCACCACCTCCAGGAAGCCCAGCTCCTTGTCGACGAGGTCGACACCGACCCCGCGGGTGGCGAGCAGCTCCAGGAGGCTGGCCGGGCTCGCGGACGACAGCACGAAGCGGGCGGTGATGCCCAGCTCCGCGCTGAGCAGGGAGAGCGCGCGCGAGAGGTTGCCGCCGGAGTACTCCAGGACGCGCAGTTCGCTCAGCGGCCGGTCGCCGTGGCGCAGCAGGGCGTCCCCCAGCAGGGCGCAGGCGACCCGGTCCTTGATGGAGCCCGCGGGGTTCTCCCACTCGCACTTGCCGAACAGGCGGGCGCCGCCGGCCGTACCGGGGAGCTCCATCAACGTGGTGTTGCCCACCGACTCGGCGAAGCGGCCGTAAGCGGGGTGCCGCCTGCCCACCTCCTTCAGGTCGGGGACACCGGCTGCAAGGTCCCGTGCGGTGAAGGGCGCCTCAAGTGGCTGGACTGCGACGGCAGGGGGCATCGGAAACCTCACTCGGCGCGGGTAGGCAACGTCCGGGCAAGCCTGCCGTGCCCGGGTTCCCTCCGTGGTCCCCCCGGGGTCCCTCGTCCCCGCGGCCCGGCGGGAGGCCGCGGGGAGCACTGCGGGAACCCCACTGGGCACTGTGCTGACCACCGCCGGCACCAGCCGGGCGGCCCCGGCACCTCCGGTACCCGAGGGCGCCCCGGAGCGGTGGACCCCCGCCACCGGACCGCCCGCCCCGATCGGCAAGGCGGCGCGTACCGCGCCCCGTGAAAGGAACCCCGTGATCGAGAAAGTGGACTCCCCACCGCTCGGGCCGAACGTGTACCCGTCGGCCCTGGCCGAGGACTTCGCCACCCGGTACGCGGAGGGGCGGGACTCCTGGACGGGCGAGCCGGCGATGCAGCACGCGGTGCAGGACCTGATCGGTGTGCTCGCCGACCGCCCCGGACAACACGTCCTCGACGTGGGCACGGGGCACGGCAGGGACGCGCTCGTCCTGCTGCGGGCCGGCCACCGCGTGACCGGGATCGACCTGCTGCGCAGCCCGCAGTGGGACGAGGTGAGTGCCGCGGGGGAGGACCGGGCCCGGTTCCTGACGACCGACCTGCTGAACCTGCCGGAGGACACCGTCTACGACGCGGTGCTCGACAACGGGTGCATGCACCACCAGCATCCCGACCTGTACGGCGCCTACATCGAACGGCTGTGGCGGGTGCTGCGCCCGGGCGGGACGCTCCTGGTCTCCGTCTTCGGCGCCAGGGAGGCGCAGGGCGCGACCTACCTGAGCAACGACCGCCGGCTGTGCCGCGAGTTCACCGAGGCCGAACTCGGGGACGTGTTCGGGCAGCACGGCTTCACCCTGTCCTCCTGCCGGAGCGTCCCGCGGGACCTCCCGGGACGGCACTACCTGCTGGCGACCTTCAGCCGGGACGAGGCCCTGGCATGAGCTTCGTCGTGATCGTGGAGCACCAGTCGTGGCGGGCCTTCGAGCTGGTCCGCGTCGCCTCGGAAGCGGGGCACGAGGTCGCCTTCGTCACCAGCGACCTCGCCTGGTACCTCAAGGGCAGGCCCGCCGAGGAGACCGACCTGGTCCGGGCGGACCACGTACGGGAGGTGCCCGACACCGCCGACCCCGACCGGCTGTGGGAGGCACTGGCGCCGCTGGTCGCCGTGCGCCGCCCGGACGCCGTGCTGAGCGTGAGCGAGAAGCACACCCTGGCGGTGAGCAGCGTCGCACAGCGGCTCGGCATCAGGCACACCTCGCTCGACGCCCTGCGGCTGCTCGGCAACAAGTACGCCTGCCGGCGCAGGCTCGCCGAGGCGGGACTGCCGCCGGTGCGCTGCCGCCTGGCCGAGGACCTGCCCGGGGCGGTCGAGGCCGCCGAGGAGGTCGGCTACCCCGTGGTCGTCAAACCCGTGGACGGCTCGGGTTCGGTGAACGTGAGCGTCGCCACCACCCCGGAGGAGGTCCGGGCCTGCTCCCGGCCCATCCTCGAACAGCACAGTTACGGACGCTCCACGCTGGCCCAGCGCAAGGTCCTGATCGAGGAGTTCCTCACCGGTGAACTGGTGAGTTGCGAGACCCTGACCGCGGGCGGCGAGCACCTGGTACTCGGCATCACCGACCGGGACGTCACGCCCCTGCCCCACCAGGTCGAACTCGGCGGCTGCTTCCCGGTTCCGCACCCGCGGGCCGAGGACATAGCCGCGACCTGCCGCGCGGCACTGGACGCCGTCGGATTCGACTTCGGCGCCGCGCACACCGAGATCATCCTGACTCCGGCCGGGCCGCGCGTGATCGAGGTCAACGGGCGCCTCGCCGGCGGGCTCATGCCCTACGTGCAGAGTGCGGCGCTCCAGCGGGACGTCTACCGCGACCTCGTCGACCTGTTCCTGCACGGCACGCTGCCGCAGGTGGCGCCCACCGGCCGCATCGCCTGCATCAAGGCGCTGACCGCGGACAGGCCGGGCGAACTGCGTGCGGTGGAGGCCAGCGCCCTGCGCGCGGCCGACGGGGTGGTCGACTACGAGATCTGGCAGGCGACGGGCACCCAGGTCAGGCCGCCGCAGCACAACCGCGACCGCTACGGCTCGGTGATCACCCTGGCCGCGACCGCCGAGGACGCACGACGTCTCGCCGCCGAGGTCATCGCCACCACCCGGCTCGTGATAGCGGGGACCGGCGCGTGACCGCGCGCCTGAGCGGAAGGAGCCGCCGGTGACCCCCGACTCCCGTCCCCACCTGGTCATCGTGGGCAGCGGTATGCAGGCCCACCGCGAGTACTCCTTCGCCAGCCTCGTCGACCACTGCCGGGTCTCGGCTGTCCTCGCCGCGGAACCGACGTGGCAGCGACGGCACCTGGCCGCTCACGCCGTGGCCGACCTGACCGACCCCCGGGCCGTCGGCGCAGCGGTCGCCACCCTGGCCCGCAGCCTTCCCGGCGGCCCGACACCGAGCGGCACCGGCCTGCTGACCTGGGACGAGACCCTGATCGGTGTCACCGCCCAGGTGGCAGGGGAGCTCGGGCTGCCCCATCTGTCCGTGGCGGCCGCGGCGCGCTGCAGGGACAAGTACCTGGGGCGGACGGCACTCGCCGAGGCGGGACTGCCCGCGCCGGCCCACCGCCTGGTGACCTCGGCCGAGGAGGCGGAGCGGGCTGCCGGGGCGATCGGCTTCCCCGTCGTCGTCAAGCCCCGCTCCCTCGCGTTCGGCATAGGGGTCACGCGCGCCGACGACGTGGGCGCGGTCCGGGCCGCCTTCCGGCGCACCAGGGGGACGGAGCTGGCGAACGTCGCGGCCCAGGAGAGCTGGCTGGTCGAGGAGTTCCTCGACGGCCCCGAGATCAGCGTGGACAGCGTGGTCGTGGGCGGACGCGTGGAGTGCGTCCTGCTGGCCCGCAAACAGCTGGCCTACGCGCCGTACTTCGAGGAGGTGGGCCACGTCGTCGCGGCCTTCCCGCGCGAACCGTGGGCCGAGCGGGTCAGGGACTACGTGACGCGGGCCCACCACGCCCTGGGCATCGACGACGCGGTCACCCACGCGGAGGTCAGGCTGACGGCCCAGGGCCCGCGGCTGGTCGAACTGAACGGGCGGCTGAGCGGCGGCTTCATCCCCTGGGCCGGCCGCCTGGCCACCGGCGTCGACCTGGTGCGGGCCGCGGCCGACGTGGCGCTCGGCCGGCTCCCGGACCTCGTCCCGACCAGGCACGCGACGGCGGCGATCCGCCACGTGTACCCACCCGGCGACGCGGTGCTGAACGCGGTGGACCTCACCGAGGCCGCCCGGGTGCCCGGCATCGAGGGCGCGGTCGCCCTCGCCGCACCGGGCACGCGGCTGCTGCTGCCTCCGCGCGGCGTCATTCCCCGTATCGCCTCGCTCCTCGCGGTGGGCGTGGACGCGGCGGAGTGCAGCCAGGCGCTGGACAAGGCGGAGCAGGTCATGGCGACGGACCTCACCGCGCTCACCGCGGTGCCGGCCTGAGCCCTAGGGGTCCTTGCAATATGCCCGGCGCTCATATTGCGAGGACCCCTTAGGCACGTCCGGAAGCGGCGTCCCGGACGTGCCCGGACGCCGGGCCGCTCAGCCGCCCGGCGGGGGCTCCTCGCCGAAGACCCAGGGGGCCAGCACGACCTGCCAGCCGTCCGGGTCCTCGAAGAGGAGGGCGCCGCGCTCCGTCCAGTAGGGGTTGGCCGCGGGCACCGGGCCGTGCCCGTGTTCGACGAGCCGCCGGGCGGCGCGGGCGACGGCCTCGGGGCCGCGCAGGTAGAGCACCAGCTGGTTCTCCGGGTGCGGCTCGGGGATGCGGGGCGGGTCGCCGTGCTGCAGGAGCTCCATGTGCACCGGCGTGCCCGGCAGACCGAGGACGACGCCGTCATAGCCGTGGTGTCCGCGCCACTGCGCGAGCACCGGCAGGCCGAGGACGTCGCGGTAGAAGACCAGGACGTCGTCGTACTTCGCGGTCGGCCGCGCGAAGCGGACCGCTCCCACCTCAAGGTGGCTGGGCCAGGAGTGAGACATGGGGCCATGCTGACACGCGTCCTGACGCCCCGTAACCGGCTCAGGACCTACGACCACGGACCCGCGCCTGCAGCCGAGGTCCGCGACGGGCACCATTCAGCCTCGCCCGCCGCACCGAACCGGTGCCGCTCACCACCGGACTCGGCCCCGTCGGAAGCCCGGCCGTCATGCCGGCCGGCGTCCTGCAGGCCGTCAACTTCAACGGGGCGAAGCCCCCGGCGATGACGGACACCCTCGTCCTCAACACCCACAACGCCGGCCTCACGCACCTCGACGCCGTGTCCCACATGCCTGTCGAAGAGCAGGTCCACCCCGGCGTTCCGGTGCACGGGGCCGTGACACCGACCGGCGTGCAACACGGCTCCGCCGACGCGTTCAGCGAGGGGATCGTCACCCGCGGCGTCCTGCTGGACCTGGCACCCGGGGGCGGCAGCCTCCCCGCCGACGGGCGCATCGCCGGCACCGACCTCGACTCCGCCCTGGAGCGGGCAGGCACGACCCTGTCCGCAGGGGACGCTGTCGTGGTGCGCGGCGGTTGGGACATCAACCAGCCGCTCGACCAGCCGGTACCCGGTCTGGACCTCAGTGCCGTGCAGTGGCTGAAGGAGCACGACGTGAGCGTCTACGTCGGCGACATCAGCGACGCCCGCCCAGCACGGTTCCCGATGCCCATGCACCAGGTCGCCCTCGCACGGCTCGGTCTCCCCCTCGTCGACATCGCCGACCTCGGAGCACTCGCCCGGCACTGCGAGGCGTCGAGCCGCTGGAGCTTCCTGCTGGTCCTGGCACCGCCGCGCATCACCGGCACCACCGGGCTCGTCGTCAACCCGATCGCCGTCTTCTGATCGCGGTCTTCTGGTCAGTCGCCTTCTGATCGGCGGGCGGCGCACGAGGAAGTGGTGGTCCGGCGCAGTCAGCGGGGTCTCAGGTCGACGGTGACGGAGAAGGGTGCGGCGGTCTCGACTGTGCCGGTGAACATCTCGCCGTCCCCGTACGCCTTGGTGGCGGGGTCGAGGACGTGGGTGTACACGATCGGAAGCCCGGTGGCGACCTGCCCGACCCGCCAGTAGAAGGGGATGCCCGCCTTGGCGTACTGAACCACCTTCACGATCCGGTCCGTGGTCTCCGAGCCGGGCGACACGACTTCGGCGACCAGGAGTACGTGCTCGGGACGGGTGGGCGTGAGGTCGATGGTCTCCGCCCGGTAGACGATGACGTCAGGGCGGCGGTTGGTGAGGGGGACGTCCTGCAGGCGGACGTCGAAGTCCGTGTCCGCGTTCCAGTCGGGGCCCGCGGCGGCGTCCAGGGCGTTGGCCAGGATGCGGGCCAGCCGGTTGTGGCGCAGGGGGGCGCTCGGGGTCACGACGACCATCCCGTCCACGATCTCGATGTCGGCGCACTGCTCCTCGGACCAGGAGTCGTACTGCTCCGCGCTGATCTGCGCATGCATCCATGCGGGCGCCACCATCTCGGCGGTCGTGGTGTACCTCCTTGGAGAGGCCTCGGCAGGTCCGGCGCTGCTGCGTCAAGCCTACTGTTCTGAGGTGCCGGGTCGCCCGACACCGGCGGAGGAGGAGTCGCCCACCACGTGAAGGCTCACTAGTGCAGGTCGGCCATGTGAGGCGGGCTCGTCAGGGTTTCGCCGGCCGCGCCGGGCGCTGTGAGAGCCTGGAGCGCATGAACCGGTTGGCCGGCGCGACCTCGCCCTACCTGCTCCAGCACGCAGACAACCCCGTCCACTGGTGGCCCTGGTCGCCGGAGGCGTTCGAGGAGGCGCGGCGGCGGGATGTGCCGATCCTGCTCTCCGTCGGCTACTCCGCCTGCCACTGGTGCCAATGACCGCTCCGTAGTCATCCGGTAACAGATCGAACGTTCTGCGCCGCCGGGTCTCCTCGAACGCCTCGGGCCTCAAGGCCGTCAGTCGACCGGCTTCTCAGCCTGTGAAGCATATAAGGCGAGGTCAAGCTAGCCGGACGGTTCGTGCGAGACAGCTTCTCACGCTCTGCCGACCCCAGGCGTGGAGCCCGCGCACTCCCGGCCGCTTGGCCGATTTTCGCTCATGCGTCATCACGTGGTGGATGGAGGTCGCCCGAGACCGGGAAGCGGACCGAGTCCTTGTAGCAACCCGTCGGTCGTGCCCTGCCGTTGGGCATCCGAGGTGCGGCGTTGAGTTGCCATCGGCTGGGTCGCCCGCAGCACCGCCCAACTCTCCGCCTGCCTCCAGCGGCCTTCGCCATCCTCCTTCTCCGCGCCGCCGCTGCCCCTGCGCGCCACCTCGCCCGGGCCGGCCGTCCGCCGGACCGGATGCTCTCCAGCCCTCGTGCTCTCCTCCCGGACGTCATTCAGTACCTGGCCCTGGCGCTTCTAGCATTGACCGGCGGACCAGCCCTGCGGGCTCGACTGAGCTGTCCCGCGTTAGCCTCGCGCTTTCATGAAGCGGGCTGTCCGACGGGTGGTCAGGAAAGCAGAAAGTGCCTCTGACCAGCAAGAATGAGGATTGTCGAGGTCCTTGTTCCTGCCACTGTCGGAGGCACTTCCCAGGTGAGTGAGCGTAGCGGGTCGTATCCGCGTGTCCGGGTCTCGGGTGGCGGTTCTGGGGTGGTCTCCCAGGCCGGCGGGGTGTTGTTGGTGGAGACGGTCCGCCGGTCCGGACTCGATACCGCGATATCCGAGGCGCTCGCGCCGTGGCGCAAGCCGCGGGCGGTGCACGACCCGGGCAAGATCCTGCTGGATGTCGCACTGGCCGTGGCCCTGGGCGGTGACTGCCTGGCCGACGTCGGCGTGCTGCGGGCCGAGCCCGGCGTGTTCGGGTCGGTCGCCTCCGATCCGACCGTCTCGCGGCTCATCGACACGCTGGCCACGGCCGGCCCCCGCACGCTCGCGGCGATCCGCAAGGCACGGGCCGATGTCCGCGAACGGATATGGCAGTTGGCCGGGCAGGCCGCGCCGGACGCGGACGGGCATGTGGTCGTGGACATCGACGGGGTGCTGGTCCTCGCGCACTCCGACAAGGAGGCAGCGGCAGCGACCTGGAAGAGGACCTACGGCCACCACCCGCTCATGGCGTTCGTCGACCACGGGGCGGCGGGGTCCGGGGAACCGGTGGCGGGCCTGCTGCGGCCGGGCAATGCGGGCAGCAACACCGCCGCCGACCACATCGAGGCCGCCCGGCTCGCGCTGGCCCAGCTGCCGAAGAAGTACCGCCGCGGACGGCACACCCTCATCCGCACGGACTCCGGCGGCGGCACCCGCCAGTTCGTGAACTGGCTCGCCACGCGCGGCCGATGGCTGTCCTACTCGCTCGGAATGACGATCACCGACCAGGTCCACCAGGCCGTTCTGCTGGTGCCCGCCTCGGCCTGGACACCGGCGGTCGAACCCGACGGCCGGGTCCGCGACGGTGCCTGGGTCGCCGAGCTCGCAGGCGACGTCCTCAAGGGATGGCCTGCGGGGATGCGGCTGATCGTGCGCAAGGAACGGCCTCACCCGGGAGCGCAGTTGCGCTTCACGGATGCCGACGGGATGCGGCTGACCTGCTTCGCCACCAACACCACCCATGCCCCGATCGCCCAGTTGGAGCTGCGGCACCGCCGGCGGGCCCGGGCCGAGGACCGCATCCGCGCTGCCAGGGCCACCGGCCTGCGCAATCTTCCTCTGCATGACGCCGCGCAGAACCAGGTCTGGCTGGAGATCGTCCAGCTCGCGCTCGACCTGCTGGCCTGGATGCCGATGCTCGCCCTGACCGGCGACGCACGCAGGTGGGAACCCAAGCGCATGCGGTTGCGGTTGTTCTCCGTCGTTGCCCAGCTCGTCACTACCGGCCGTCGCCGATACCTTCGCCTGGCCCGCCACTGGCCCTGGACCGACGAGATCACCACCGCGTTCGAACGACTGCAGGCCCTGCCGCACCCCGGCTGACCAGCGGCGACCCCACCCCGACGAGCAGCCGAACACCCCGGAGCCGTGGAACCCGGTGCCCACCCGGCGCGACAGCCGGGCAAACTGCATGCCCCGATCAGCCTCACCAACCCGAAACGGCCCGCCGGATAAACCGACGGACCGTCACGAAAGATCGAGGCTAGGCCACCCGCATCACCGAGAACCGAGTCAGGCCGCGACCTCTGTTGCACTTTGAAGGCACGATCCTTCCCGAGAGGACGCCATCTGATTTGTCACCCCATTGTGGCCATTGTGCGTTGGGCGCGCCGCCGCTTCGGCTCAAGCGCGCGTCACGGGAGAGGGGTCGCGTCGTGTCGGACAGCGCGGAGCGATCCACATCCGGCCTGCCGAACGCCGCTCCGACGGCCCATAGCCGGGTGATCGACCTGGGCTGCGGTGCTGCCGCCGGCCAGGACGGCCGGGGCTGGCTCGTCCTACTGGCCGATGGCTCAACGGCGGGGGTAACCCTATGCCCTCACGGGCCGTCAGGAGTTGACGGACCTGTCGGTGAACCCGTCCGCGTCGACGAGCAGCCTGGATCCCAGCCGTCGGTCCCGTCACGACTGCCCAGGACACAGGGGACTTGCGCCGTCGCGGAGCGGTCGGAAGGATCGTGGACCATGGGACACCTGGAAGCCTCGCATCTGGACTACTACTTGCCCGACGGGCGGACCCTGCTCAGTGACGTCTCGTTCCACGTGGGCGACGGGACGGTGGTCGCCCTGGTCGGCGCCAACGGAGCCGGGAAGACGACTCTGCTCAGAATGCTTTCCGGGGAGTTGCAGGCGCATGGCGGGACGGTCGCGTCCAGCGGCGGAGTAGGTATCATGCCGCAGTTCGTCGGCTCGGTGCGGGACGAACGCACCGTCCGCGACCTGCTGGTGTCGGTGGCCCAGCCGGCGATCAGGAAGGCAGCGGCCGCGGTCGACGAGGCCGAGCACCTGATCATGACGGTGGACGACGAGGCCGCGCAGATGAAGTACGCGCAGGCGCTCAGCGACTGGGCGGAGGTCCGGGGGTACGAGGCCGAGACCCTGTGGGACATGTGCACGATGGCCGCACTCGGCATGCCGTACGACCGCGCCCAGTTCCGCGACGTGCGGACGCTGTCGGGCGGCGAGCAGAAGCGACTGGTGCTGGAGGCGTTGCTGCGCGGTCCGGACCAGGTCCTGCTGCTGGACGAGCCGGACAACTACCTGGACGTTCCCGGCAAGAGCTGGCTGGAGAAGCAGCTGCGGGAGACGTCCAAGACGGTCCTCTTCATCTCCCACGACCGGGAGTTGCTGGCGCGCGCCGCGGAGAAGATCGTCGCGGTGGACCCGAGCCCGGCCGGTTCGACGGTGTGGATCCACGGCGGCGGCTTCGGGACCTTCCACGAAGCCCGGCAGGCGCGGTTCGAGCGGTTCGAGGAGCTGCGCCGGCGCTGGGACGACAAGCACGCCCAGCTCAAGAAGCTCGTGCAGGACATGCAGCAGTACGCCTCGCGCAGCGACGACATGGCCTCCCGCTACCAGGCGGCCAAGACCAGGCTGCGGAAGTTCGAGGAGATCGGTCCGCCCCCGGAGCCGCCCCGCCCGCAGGACATCCGGATGCGTCTGCACGGCGGGCGCACCGGTGTGCG
Source organism: Streptomyces sp. NPDC059740 (assembly GCF_042733155.1). Classification (NCBI taxonomy): domain Bacteria; kingdom Bacillati; phylum Actinomycetota; class Actinomycetes; order Kitasatosporales; family Streptomycetaceae; genus Streptomyces; species Streptomyces sp. NPDC059740. The sequence goes on from NZ_JBHWGP010000017.1 coordinate 50,299, forward strand.
GGCCGTGACCTGCGAGGACCTCGAACTGACCGGGCTGATGAAGCCGTTCTCGCTGGAGGTCTTCTACGGCGAGCGCGTCGCGGTCCTCGGCTCCAACGGCTCGGGCAAGTCCCACTTCCTGCGGCTGCTGGCGGGCGAGGACGTCGCCCACACCGGCGCCTGGAAGCTGGGCGCCCGGGTGGTCCCCGGCCACTTCGCCCAGACCCACGCCCATCCGGAGCTGTTGGGGCGCACCCTGCTCGACATCCTGTGGGCCGAGCACGCGAAGGACCGCGGCGGAGCGATGTCGGTGCTCCGGCGCTACGAGCTCGAACGCCAGGCGGAGCAGCGCTTCGAGAGGCTGTCGGGCGGACAGCAGGCCCGCTTCCAGATCCTGCTGCTGGAACTGGCGGGCACCACGGCCCTCCTGCTCGACGAGCCGACCGACAACCTGGACCTGGAGTCGGCGGAGGCCTTGCAGGAGGGCCTGGAGGCGTACGAGGGCACGGTCCTGGCGGTCACGCACGACCGCTGGTTCGCCCGGTCCTTCGACCGGTTCATGGTCTTCGGTTCGGACGGCGTCGTGCGGGAGACGCCCGAACCGGTGTGGGACGAGCGCAGGGTCGAACGGGCTCGCTGAGCGTGGTCCGGCGACGGTGCGCGGAAGGCCGTTCGGCGGTCCGTCGAGGAGACGGACCGCCGGACGGCGCTCGAGCGGGCGACCGCGTCAGGGGGTGTCCGGGGCTGCCTCGCGGAGCAGCTCCCGGTGCAGCCATGAGCCACGGAACGGCCCGTCGGCGTACGGGGATTCGGCGGTGACCGGGGTGACCGAGCCGTCCGCGTGCTCGATCGAGCCGGTGAAGCTCCACTCGGGGTGGACACCGTCGAACAGCCGGCGGGTGACATCCAGGTGCAGGACGTCCCCGGGGGTGACCGGAACGGGCTCCGAGAGGTGGAACGGCAGCAGGACGGGCATCCAGTTGGTCACCGTCTCCAGGCTGTCGAGCACCTCCTGGTCCGCGGCGCACTGGAGTTCCAGCCAGAGCACACCGCTGTCGATCGCACCGGGCCTGGTCACCTCCAGGCGCAGCCGGCGCGCGTGGTGTTGCCGGTCGGCCGCGAGATCGAGGTCCTCCAGCAGGTCGGAGGTGGTCATCAGGTCCGCAGCCGTCAGCCCGGTCAGGCACATCCGCAGGTCGAAGACGGACCCGACGCTGCGCAGCACCTCGCCCAGGTAGGGCACGACGTCAGGGTGCAGGGCCGGCTCCCCGCCCAGCAGCCGGCGGGCTCCGAGCGCGGCGACCCGGGTGCGGACCCGGTTCGGCACCACGACGGCGCCGGGCCGCAGGTGACGCTTCCAGGCGTCCGCGACGGCGTCGGCGATGCCCTCGGCGCCGCCGATCGCGCCGACGAGCTCGACCACGCACATGTCGCCGCGCTCCGGCAGCTCCACCTCGGTCGCGTCGCCGTGGACCACCGAGACGTGCGGGCCGAGCGCCGCCGCGCGCCGGGCCGCTTCGCGGGCGCTGTGTTCCAGCGCCTCGACGGCGAGGACCCGACGCGCACCGTGTTTGGCGGCGAGGGTGGACCAGAGCAGGTCGGGGCCGGTGCCGAGCTCGACGACCGTCCGGCCCTGCGCGTGCGCGGTGATGGCCTGCTCGAACAGGGTGTTGCGGGGTTCGTCCTGCAGCATGACGTAGTACAGGAACTCGTCGTAGACGGGGTACTCCCCGACCGAGGGCCAGAGCCGGCGGCCGCCGTGCGGCGGGGCCGCGTCGACCCGCACCTCGAGACGGGTGCTGGCCACCTCCACCGCGTGCCAGCCGGGGCCAGTAGGATCGTTCACGGCGTCACTCCTCGGACGTTGCGGTCGGGGACGGAACGGAGGGCGGTGCGGCCCTCTCCGGCGGTGGGAGGCCAGGGACTTCCCGCGCCACCAGCGCCTGCAGCTCGGACACCCGGCACTGCGGGTGCGCGGGCAGGAGGGCGGCCAGCCGGGCGACGCCCTCGGCGATCGCCCGGGCGAGCTGCGGGTCGACGGCGGCCGGGGTGTAGGTGAGCCGGCCGTGCAGGCCGCCGTCCCGGCCGTGCAGGTCGAGGGTGAGCGCGTAGGCGATCTCGGGTTCGTCGACCGGGAGGCCGACCGCCGAGGTGCCGTCGAGCTGCAGGGCGCTGTCGAAGGATCCGTCGATCAGCTGGAGCGTGGCCTGGACGAGCGGATGCGCCTCGGGCGTGCGGGCGGGGTTGACGCCGACGACGAGCTGTTCGAACGGCAGGTCCTGGTGGGCGAAGCCGCCGAGCACGTTCCGGCGGACCGCACGCAGCAGTTGCTCGCCGGTCGGATCGTCCCGCAGGTCCGCCCGGAGGGCGAGCAGGTTGACGAAGAAGCCGAGCGAGTCCTCGAATCCGGGTACGGTCCGGCCGACGACCGGGACACCGACCAGCAGGTCCCTGGTCCGAGCGGCTTGGGCCAGCACGGTCTCGAAGACGGCGAGCAGGGCCATGAACGGGGTCGCGCCGCAGGAGCGAGCGAAGGCGTCCAGCGGCTGCACGGTGGTGGCGGGGATGTCGAAGCCGATGGTCACGGCTGCGGGCCCGGCCCCGTCTCCGGGGCGGCCGGGGCCGAGGTCCAGCTCGGTCGGCGCCCCGGCGATGTGGTCCGCCCAGTAGGCGAGCAGGCGGTCGCGCTCGGAGCCGGTCAGGGTGTCCCGCTGCCAGAGCGCGAACTCGCCGTACTGCCGCGGGCGGGGTGCCGGGCCGGGCGCGCGGGCCCCGGCGGCGGTGAGCCGGGCGTAGGAGCGCGAGAGTTCCTCCAGCATCAGCCGGACCGACCAGCCGTCCGTGATGATGTGGTGCAGGGTGAAGACGAGGACGTGGTCCCGCTCGTCGAGGGCCAGCACGTCGACCCGGAACAGCGGCCCGTTCGCGAGGTCGAGCGGCTGCGCGGTGACCGCTGCGACGAAGGCGGCGACCTGATCGTCCCGGTCGGCGCCGGCGGCGGCCCGCTGGACGCGGACCTCTCCGCGCCAGCGGTCGTCGACCACCTGGACCGGCTCGCCGCCGATCGTCACGAACCTGGTCCTCAGCATTTCGTGACGGTCGGTCAGTTCGGTGACGGCCTCGGTGAGTGCGGTCAGGTCCAGCGGCCCGACGAGGTGGAAGACCTCGCGGTCGTGGTACGCGCTGGTCGCGCCGCGCAGCTCCTGGACGAACCACAGTCCTCGTTGGCCGTGGGACAGCGGGTAGCGGGCGACGATCACGAGCCGGCCTCCCCCGTCGCCGCCGCGAGGTTCGCCTCCGCGTCGGACCGCCGCGGGGCGGGCGGCTCGGTGGGCAGGTCGCGGACCCGGCCGATCGGGCCGGCCAACAGCACCAGGCCGGTGAGGACGAGCCCCACCATCATGATCCACATGGTCGGCCGGAGCCCGACCGCGCTACCGAGGAAGCCGCCGAGCACCGCGCCGACCGGCAGGGCGCCGAAGTTGACCACCATGGTGCTCGACACCACCCGGCCGAGCAGACGCGGCGGGCAGTACGTCTGCCGGAAGCTGTTGAGGATCACGTTGGCGGCCACCGTGCCGGCGATCGGCACCATGGTGCCGACCGCGAAGAGCGGGAGACCCCATCCCGCCCCGGACAGGGGGATCAGCAGGCCGAAGGGGGCCGCGCCCAACTGGATGACCAGCATCCCGCGGGCGGTGCCGAACCGCTTGACCACCGGCCCCACCACCAGCGATCCGAGGACGCCGCCGAGGCTCCCGGCCGCGACCAGGAGGCCGACCACCAGCGGACTGGCGCCGAGCGTGCGGACCAGGTAGACCACCTGGATCGCCTCGTAGCCCGCGAGGGTCACGTTGGCCAGCGCGCCGTAGGTGACGATCGGCCGCAGGTACCCGTCCCGGGTGACGAACCGCAGTCCCTCGGCGATCTGCTCCCGCAGGGTGCCCGGCTCCTGCTCCGCCTCGCGCTCGACCGGGGTGGCCCGGATCAGCGCCAGGCAGAGCGCGGACACCAGGAAGCTCGCGGCGTTGACCAGCAGTCCGGTCACCGCGCCGAACGCCCGGGAGATCAGGCCCGCCAGACCCGGGCCGGCGACCTGCGCCGCCGACTCGGAGCCCTGCAGCGTGGCGTTGCCCGCCATCAGCTCCTCCGGGGTGAGGACGCCGGGCAGGTACACGTGATAGGCGGTCGAGAAGAACACCGAGGTCGTGCCGGTCAGCATCCCGACGACCACCAGGTAGGGGAAGCTGAGCAGGTCCAGCCACCAGGCCACCGGAACGCTGGCGAACAGCACGGCCGCCACCAGGTCGCAGGCGATCATCAGCGGCCGCACCGGCAGCCGGTCCACCCAGGCGCCGACCGGCAGGCCGAGGACCAGCCACGGCACCCAGACCGAGGCGCCGAGCAGGCTCACGCCGAGGGTCCCGGTGTCGAGGTTCAGGACCGCGATCAGCGGCAGGGCGAGAGTGGCCAGGCTGTTCCCCAGACCGCTGGTGGTCTCGCCGATCCAGAGCAGGAGGAAGTTCCGGTGCCGGAACAGGCTCGGCTTCGCGAGCGCGGTTCCCGCGCCTTCCTGGCTCGCGTTCACATGTGCGCCTTTCAATGGGGCCGGGCGGCGGCTGCCGGCCGGCCGACGGGGTGGTGACGGAGGCCTCGGCCCCTGGGCCGGACGGCGACCGGTCAGGGGCTGTCCACGCTGCTGGGCCAGGCCGGGGGCTCGTCGCCGCGCGGCACGAGCGGGATGTCGCGGATGTCGTCGTGATCGAGCACCCAGAGCAGGAAGCGTTCCACACCCATCCCGAAACCGGCGGTCGGCATGGGGAGTTCGCCCTTCAACCGGACGTACCAGGCGTAGTCGCCCTCGGCCACGTCGTGCTCCGCGATCGCCTTGCGCAGGGTCTCGCCGTCGGTGTGCCGCTCGCCGAGGCCGACCACCTCGCCGATGCCGAACAGCAGGTCGGCGTTGGTCGCCGTCAGGCCGTCGGGGTCGCCGAAGCCCTGGTAGAACGGCACGGCCAGGTGGTCGAAGTGGGTGACCCAGACGAACTCGCCCACGCGCCGCATGAGTTCCAGCTCACCGCGGTGGGTGAGGGTGCGCCAGCTGCCCTCGTCGCGGATGCATCCGTCCTCCCCGGCCAGGAGGTCGACCGCCTCGGCGAAGGTCACGCGGGGGAACGGACCGGGGTGCCCGGCCATCCGCTCCAGGTGCGACACGTCGCCGACCGCCTCGGCCAGGCGCTCGCCGTACTGGTCGAGCAGGGACTGGGCCAGCGCCTTCACGTAGCCCTCGACATAGGCCATCACGTCGGCCAGGTCGCCCGGTATCTCGGCCTCGCTGTGCGTGAACTGGCTCAGGTGCCGCGCGTCCGGCTCCTCGCCGCGGAAGGACGGAAGCACGGTGTAGACGCCCTGCGGCGACACCCGGCAGCCGTACTCCAGCAGGAACTGCATCGAATCGGCCAGGTAGGTGTCGACACCGCTGACCGTCACCGGCACCGGTTCGGAGTCGCTGCCCAGGCCGCTCGGGCAGGTGATGGTCCGGGTGGTCACCGGGAGGTGGAGGTTGCGCAGGCCCTTGCCCCGGGCGTACTCGACGGTCGTGGCGAGCACGGCGTCCTGGAGGTCCGCGACGAGCGCGTACCAGGGCGAGCGCGCCTTCGCCAGGAAGGCATCCTGGTCGTTCCCGGACACGGCCGGCGGGCGCAGACGGTCCTGCACCCGGAGAGAGTTCGTCACCACAGCTGTTCCTTTCGACTTAGGCACGACTCCCCGGGGCGGCGGTGTTCGCGCCGCCCCGGAAGAGGCCCTTGGGGTCGTACGTGCTCCGGACGACGGCGAGGCGGCGGTACCGCTCCTCACCGTAGGTCGCCCGCAGAGCGTCCCCGGGTTCGTCCTGGAGGTAGTTCGAGTAGGCGCCGCCGAAACGGTCGCCGGCGGTGCGGGCCAGGCTCGCCCTGGCCCACGCGATGTTGGGTTCGTCATGGGCCCGGTCCGTCCAGTGCGCGGAGAACGTGCAGATGTACGGGGCGTCGCGGCCCGGGAAGGCCGAGTCCGCCGGGCCGCGGGAGATCGCCCCGCGCAGGTACTCGAAGTCGATCGAGCCGAGCGGCGAGGGCTGGTCGGCGGCCGAGGCGAGCAGGCCGGGGACGGTGTCGGGCGAGAGGTCCGTCAGGTAGGCGGACTTGGTGTAGTAGCGGTGGCCGTGCGGCTCGCTGGTGTCCGCCAGCGCCTGCAGTTCGGCGAACCCGATGAGGCGGTCGGTGCTGAGCGCCGCGGGGACCCGGTCGAAGAGGCCCGCGACGGCGGCCGGACCGTCCTCCGGGGCGCCGGTGAACAGCGCGTTCAACGCGAGCACCGGCTCACCGCGCAGGGCCGCGGGGACGGTCTCGGCCCGGCCGGCGATCTTGAGGGAACCGACCACGTGCAGGTCGTCGGGCTGCCCGGGGGCGAACTCCCGGTAGGCCCGGAGTGCCGCCTCCGCGCGGTCCAACCCGCACAGCGCGCTGCGGTAGAACATCGGTGCGACCGGGCGCAGTCGGAGCGTGAACCGGGTGACGACGCCGAAGCCGCCGCCTCCACCGCGCAGGGCCCAGAAGAGTTCCGGGTGCTGCTCCGGGGAGCACTCGACGATCTCACCGTCCGCCAGGACGACCTGGAGGGCGAGGATGTGGTCACAGGTCGGCCCCCACTTGCGGGCCAGCCATCCGTACCCGCCGCCGAGCGCGAGCCCGCCCAGGCCGGTGTGCGAGACCACCCCCGCGGGGCAGGCGAGACCGTACGGCGCGGTGGCCAGGTCGACGTCGCGCAGCAGGCAGCCGCCGTCGGCCTCGGCGGTCCCGGCCTCGGCGTCGACCGTGACCCGGCGCATCGGGGACAGGTCGATCATGAGCGTGCCGTCGGCGACGGCGGCGCCCGCGACGTTGTGGCCGCCGCCGCGCACCGTCGCCCCGAGGCCCAGATCCGCGGCGTGGCGCACCATCACGCTGACGTCCTCCGCGGTGCGACAGCGCGCGATGAGCGCCGGCCGCCGGTCGTGCATGCCGTTCCAGACCCGGCGGGCCTCGTGGTAGCCCTCGTCGTCGGGGGTCAGGAGGAGGCCGGTGAATCCGGCTGGTACCCGAGTCATGCGTGTGCTTCCCCATTCGCTTCGTGCTGATCTGTTCGCGCCGCGGCCTCCGCCGCGGTGAGGGCCCGGCTGAGCCCGGCCACGGTCGGGGCGCGGAAGAGTTCACGGACGCCGAGTTCGACGCCCAGGACGGTGCGCAGCCGGCTGACCAGCCGCATCGCCAGCATCGAGTGCCCGCCCAACGCGAAGAAGTCGTCCCGCACACCCACCTCGGGCAGCCCCAACACCTCTGCGAACAACTCGCACAGCACCTGCTCCTGCACACTGCCCGGCGCGCCACCACCCGCCGACGCACCGTAATCCGGCACCGGCAGCGCACCACGGTCCAACTTCCCGTTCACCGTCAACGGCAGCGCATCCACCACCACCACCGCCGCCGGCACCATGTACCCCGGCAACACCCCCCGAACGCCCTCACGCACCGCCGACACGTCCACCACCGACCCCACCGCCGGCACCACGTACCCCACCAACCGCCGGTCCCCCGGCCGGTCCTCCCGCACCACCACCACCGCACGACCCACCGAAGCATCCCGCTCCAGCACCGCCGCCACCTCATCAGGCTCCACCCGGATCCCCCGGACCTTCACCTGATGATCGACCCGCCCCACGAACTCCAACTCACCCCGGACGTTCCACCGCACCAGATCACCCGTCCGGTACATCCGCCCACCCGAACCGAACGGATCCGCCACGAACCGCTCCGCCGTCAGATCCGCCCGACCCGCATAACCCCGCGCCACACCCGCACCCGCCACGTACAACTCACCCACCACACCCGGCGACACCAACCGCAACCGCCCGTCCAACACGTACAACCGCACGTTCTCCAGCGGGGCGCCGATGGAGACGGCACCGGCACCGATCGGGGTGTGCCGGTCGAGGAAGGCGATCGAGACGTCGTCGGAGCACTCGGCGGGCCCGTAGACGTTGGCCAGCAGCGCGTCCGGGAAGCGGGCGAACCACCGGGCCGCCAGGTCGGGAGGCAGGGCCTCGCCGTGCACCAGCATCCACCGCACCGACCGGAAGAGCTCGGCCAGCCGGCAGTCGGCGTCCCAGATGTCCAGGAGTTCCAGCAGCACGCCGGGGACGATCTGGAGGACGGTGATGCCGTGTTCGGCCACGCACCGCAGCAGGGCCATCGGGTCCCGGGCAGTGTCCTGGTCGATGACGTGGGTCCGACCGCCGACGTGCAGCATGGTGAGGGTCTGCCAGATCGACACGTCGGCCGTCAGCGGGGAGTTGAAGCCCATCACGTCGTCCGGGGTGAGGTCGTACAGCCGGGTCACCTCGACCAGGTGGTTGGCCAGACCGCGCCGCGGGACCAGGACGCCCTTGGGACGGCCGGTCGATCCCGAGGTGAAGACCATGTAGGCGGCCAGGTCGGGCTCACCGGGCAGGGGGTCCGGCCGCCAGTCGGCCGGAGCCTTCTCCGGGTCCACCTCGATCACCGTCGCCCGGACCCCTTCCGAGGCGGCGACCGCGGCGGCGGTGGCGCGCTGGTCCGGCGCGGCCAGCAGGAACCGGCTGTTCGCGCCGCGGAGCAGCTCCGCCATCCGGGCCGGTGGCATCTCGGGGTCGATCGGCAGGTAGGCGGCACCGGCACTGAGGACGGCGGCGGCCATCGTCACGTACCAGGCGCTGCGGTGGGCGAGCACCCCGACGATGTCCTCCGGACCCACACCGCACCGGGCGAGTCCACCGGCCGCGCCCCGGACGTCGCGGGACAGCTGCTCGTACGTCACCGCGCGGTCGCCCGAGACGGCTACCGCCCCGGGGCGTTCGCGGGCGGCCCGCTCGATCGTGCCCAGGACGTCCAGCGCCGGGACGGCGGTCTCGGCACCGTTCCACTCGGTGAGCAGGAGCTTGCGCTCCGCCTCGGAGAGCAGGTCGAGGCCGGAGAGCCGGCGGTGCGGATCGTCGGCGACCGTTTCGAGCAGCCGGAGCAGACGGCCGGTCAACGCCTCGGCGGTGCCGTGGTCGAAGAGGTCGGTCGCGTACTCCACGGTGACGGCCAGGGTGGGCGCGTCGGTGCCGGGGCCCTCCCGGCCGGCGCCGCGCACCTCCTCGAAGTCCACCGAGAGGTCGAACTTGGCGACACCGCCGAACAGCGAACGCAGTTCGGTGGCCAGGCCGGCGCCGTGGTCCGGACCGGGGGTGCCGTGGTCGAGCGCGACCATGACCTGGAAGAGCGGGTGACGGGCCAGCGACCGCTCGGGGTTCAGCAGTTCCACCAGGCGCTCGAACGGAACGTCCTGGTGGGCGAACGCGTCGAGGGTCATGTCCCGGGCCCGGCCGAGGAGTTCGGCGAAGGTCGGGTCGCCCGAGGCGTCGTTGCGCAGCACCAGGGTGTTGGCGAAGAAGCCGATCAGGCCGTCGAGCGCACTGTCGTCCCGGCCCGCCACGGGTGTCCCGATGGGGATGTCCTCGCCGGCGCCGGAGACGGCGAGCAGCGCCGCCACGGCCGTCTGGAGGAGCATGAACAGGGTGCAGTCGTGCGCCCGGGCCAGTCCGACCAGCCGCTCGCGCAGCCCGGCGTCGAGTTCGGCCGACACCACCGAGCCCCGGTAGCTCGCCATCGCCGGCCGGGTCCGGTTCGCGGGCAGGTTCAGTTCCTGCGGCGATCCGTCCAGCTGACGCCGCCAGTAGGCGAGTTGGCGCGCCAGCAGGCTGGCCGGGTCGTGCTCGTCGCCGAGCTCCGCACGCTGCCAGATGCTGTAGTCGAGGTACTGCATCGGCAGCGGCTCCCACTGCGGCGCCCGGCCGGCCGCCCGGGCACGGTAGGCGGTGAAGAGGTCCGCCAGCAGCGGCTCGCGGGACGCGCCGTCGCCGGCGATGTGGTGGAGGACCAGCAGCAGCACGTGGTCCGGCCGGGCCGCGTCTTCGGACGTCGGCTCGACCGTCACCAGCCAGGCGTGGAGCGGGGGTTCGACGGCGATGTCCAGCGGCTGCGCGGCCGCCTCGGCCAGCACCGCGTCGAGGTCGTCGGCCGCGCAAGACAGCGGGCGCAGCACCGGACGGGCCGCCTCCTGGTCCAGGACCTGCTGGTGGGGCACGCCCTCGTGGTCCGGGTAGACCGTGCGGAGCACCTGGTGGCGTCCGGTCAGGTCGCCGAGGGCCGCGGCGAGCGCGGCGGCGTCCGCCCCGCCGGGGAAGCGCAGCGCGAGCGGGATGTTGTAGGTGTCGGCCGGGCCTTCCAACTTGGCCAGGAACCAGAGGCGTTGCTGTGCGTACGAGAGCGGTCCCGAGGTACGGCCGGTGGCTTTCAGGGGCGCTCGGACGCCGCTGTCGGTGCTGCCCCGGAGCGCGGTGACCAGCGGGTCGAGGGCCTCGACGGTGGGGGCGCGGAAGAGTTCACGGACGCCGAGTTCGACGCCCAGGACGGTGCGCAGCCGGCTGACCAGCCGCATCGCCAGCATCGAGTGCCCGCCCAACGCGAAGAAGTCGTCCCGCACACCCACCTCGGGCAGCCCCAACACCTCTGCGAACAACTCGCACAGCACCTGCTCCTGCACACTGCCCGGCGCGCCACCACCCGCCGACGCACCGTAATCCGGCACCGGCAGCGCACCACGGTCCAACTTCCCGTTCACCGTCAACGGCAGCGCATCCACCACCACCACCGCCGCCGGCACCATGTACCCCGGCAACACCCCCCGAACGCCCTCACGCACCGCCGACACGTCCACCACCGACCCCACCGCCGGCACCACGTACCCCACCAACCGCCGGTCCCCCGGCCGGTCCTCCCGCACCACCACCACCGCACGACCCACCGAAGCATCCCGCTCCAGCACCGCCGCCACCTCATCAGGCTCCACCCGGATCCCCCGGACCTTCACCTGATGATCGACCCGCCCCACGAACTCCAACTCACCCCGGACGTTCCACCGCACCAGATCACCCGTCCGGTACATCCGCCCACCCGAACCGAACGGATCCGCCACGAACCGCTCCGCCGTCAGATCCGCCCGACCCGCATAACCCCGCGCCACACCCGCACCCGCCACGTACAACTCACCCACCACACCCGGCGACACCAACCGCAACCGCCCGTCCAACACGTACAACCGCATGCCGGGCATCGGCCGGCCGATCGGCACCGGCCCGGGGTCGGTGTCAGCCCCGGTCACGGTCCGGCGGACGGAGAAGATGGTGCACTCCAGCGGGGAGTAGCAGTTCAGGAACCGCGTGCCGGGGTACGCGCGCATCGCCCGTGCCAGGTACGCCGGAGACACCGGTTCGCCTCCGGTCATCAGCAGGCGGACCCCGTCGAACGCGGCCGAGTACTCGTCGAGCATGTGGTTGAGGAGGCTGGCGGAGAGGTACAGCGCCGTGACGCCGTGCCGCGCGGTCAGCCGCGCGATCCGGGCCGGCTCCGGGGTCTGGCCGGCCTGCAGCACGCAGGTGCCGCCGAAGAGCAGCGGACCGAACAGCTCGACCGCGAAGACGTCCCAGGAGACGGACGAGCACTGCAGGACGGTCTCGCCCGGGCCGAAGGCCAGCGGGTCCGGCCCGTGGAAGAAGCTCACCAGTGCCCGGTGCGGGGTGGCGACGCCCTTGGGCGTGCCCGTCGAGCCGGAGGTGAACATGACGCAGGCCAGCTCGTCCGGGTGCACCTCGACGGCCGCCACCGGGGCGTCGGCGTCCGCGGCGTCCTCCTCGGGCGCGGTCAGATCGAGGACGGGCGCAGCGGCCCAGTCGAGGCGGCCAGCGGAGACGACCAGCCCGGCGCCGGCCTGGGCGGTCAGCGTCGTCAGTCGCTCGGCCGGGAGGTCTGGATCCAGCATGAGGTAGGCGGCACCGAGCTTCAGGACCGCGAGCAGGGCCGCCACCATGCGCGGCTCCCGCTCCAGGTGGAGTCCGACGACCGCGCCGCGGCGGACGCCGGCCCGGGCCAGCCGGGCGGCCAGCCGGTCCGACCAGGCGTCCAGGGCCGCGTAGTCGACGCGCTCCTCGCCGAAGAGGAGCGCGGCCGCCTCGGGGGTCCGTCGCGCCTGAGCCGTGAACAGCTCGTGCACACCGCGGGTGGGATACTCGGTGTCCGTCGCGTTGACCGCGAGCAGCGCCGCGCGCGCCGACCCGTCTACGGTGTCCATCTGCCCGACCGGCCGGTCGAGGCCGCCGACCGGCTCGGACCCGATCGCGCCGTCCGAGCCGCCGCCCGCGACCGGTGCGGCGGCGGACGCCAGGACGGCCGTCAACTGGTCGAGCAGCAGCCGGGGTTCGGTCCCGGACGCGCTGACCCGCAGCGACAGGTCCGGACCGACGGCCAGGGTGACCGGGGCGTCCCGGTCCGGTGTCTCGGCGCTGGCCACCACCCACGTCCCGAGCAGCGGCTCGGCGCTCCGAGCCCCGTCGGCGGCAGGCCGGGCGGCCACCCGGGCCACCAGGCTGCCGAAGGTCTCCGCCGGATCGAGCCGCAGACCCACCGCGAGCGCCGTGCCGTCCTCGGCCCAGACCTGCAGCGCCACCTCGTCGCTGTGCAGCAGCGTGCCCAGCACCACCGCCCATGCGGCTTCGACCACGTTCCGCTCGGCGGCACCGACGGCGACGGCCGCACCCCGCACCCAGGACCGGACGGCAGCCGGCAGCGTGGCGGTCTCGGAGGGAACGGGCCGCTCCTGCGGCTGTGCGGTCTCCAGCGGCGGTACGGCATCCCGGGACTGGCTCACGATGGCCCTTTCGGCTCCGGTGCGGGGAGGGGAGGTGATGATCCGGCGGGGGTGGGCGGGGCGCGTCAGCCCCATTCGATGGCGCGACCGGCGAGGTCCAGCGCGGCGGTGTGGGCGGCGCCCAGCGCGGGCCAGTCCTCCGCCCGGTACCAGACACAGGCGACGTGCGCCCACCAGCCGGTCCGGTAGTCCACCCGGTCGCCCGGCCGGGTGTGCACGTCGACCGCCACGACCCCGTCCACCGCCCGCAGTTCGCGGGCCGGCACCCGGGAGTCCAGCCGGGTCGCCTCGACCGGCGGCACCAGCATCGCCACCCCGGCCACCGCGGTCGGCAGCGGGGCCTCGACGGACAGCCCGCAGACCGCCCGCAGCACCAGCTCCACCGCGTTGGTGCCGGTGCTCAGTTCGGTCAGCCGACCGACGTCGCCGCCGAGCCGCCCGTTGATCTCCACCACCCGGGGTCCGTCCGGCGTCAGCTTCAGCTCCGTGTGCGTCGCCCCGGTGGTCACCCCCACCCCGGCCAGCGCGCGGGTCGCGACGTCGAACACCTCGGCCAGCAGCGGCTCGGGCAGCTGGGACGGGAACACCATGCCGGTCTCCCGGAACGGCTCGGCCAGCCGGAACCGGCCCGAGACGCCGAGGTGCCGCGGGCGGCCGCCGGAGAACACGGTCTCCACGGACACCACGTCCGCCAGCAGCTCGGAGCGCGGGTGCCGACCGGTCTCCAGCCGGGCCTCCACCACGGCCGGAAAGAGCTCGGCCGGCAGGTCGTACAGCGAGTCCGCGTCCTGCGGGCGGACGGCGTACGTGTGCCGGCTGCCGGCGCCCGTGCGCGGCTTGACCACGCATTCGACGCCCAGCTGACGCACCAGCTCCACGGCCTCTGCCGCGTCCTCGGCCGCGCCGAACCCGATGCCGAGCCCCGCCCGCGCCAGGGCCGCCCGCTGCGCCGCCTTGTCGGTCAGCGTGTGCGCGACCTCCGGGGAGTGGTACGGCAGGCTGAGCAGGGCGGCGATCTCCGCGGTCAGCCGGATCTTGTCCTCGGCGAACGTCGTGATCGCGCTCAGCGGCGCCCGGCCGTGCAGCTCCAGCAGCCCGGCCGGGTCGTCCGTGCCGTACCCGACGCACTCGACCTCGTCCTCGAGCATGGCCCGCAGCCCGGACAGCGAGACGTCCCCGCTGTCGGCGGCGTCGAACACCAGTACCGGTTCGGCGATGTCCGCGCCGTACCGGAGGACCTCCCGGACCGAAGCCGATCCCGAACCGACCACCACGGCCAGCCGCGGCTTCGCACCGCCCTCAGTCCCCGCCATTCGTCACCCTCTCCCGGAACGCGCAGGTGTCCGCGCCCGCCATCCGCGTCGTGTGTGTTCGTCCGGGTGCGGCAGCCCCGGACGGGTGCGTCAACCGGCCGCCGGCAGGCCGTGCCGGCCCAGCTCGCGCCGCCGCCCGGCCTGGAGCCAGAGCTCGGCGGGCGGACCGGCCGCCGCACCGGCCGCCTGGCATGCCTCGAAGGCGGCGATCGCCGCCGGGTCGCCGGTGCCGGCCGCCCCGAAGACCTGGACGAGCGCGTGCGACACGGCAAAGGCGGCCTCGGCCGCGCCGGCGGCCACCGCGGGCGCCCGGTGGCCCGCGGCCACCCCGGCGGCTTCGTCCTGCGCGGCGCGGCGCACACTGATCCGGGCGACGGCGACCAGCGCCGCAACCCGGGCGAGCCGGTGTCCGGTGGACTGCATCTCGATCAGCGGACGGCCGGCGACGGTACGCGACCCGGCGCGCCGACGGGCCAGCACGAGCGCGCGCTCGGCGGTACCGACGGCGACGGCGGCGTGCGCGAGCAGGTCGCGGTCCGCGACCGCACGGGCCCGGTCGGCGGTCAACTCGGCGCGGCGCACCGGCGCGTCGTCCGGACCGAGGCTCCAGCGAGCCGAACCGTCCGCGGCGGTGCTCACCGCGACCGGCTGCTCCGCCGCCCCGCCGCCCCACGCACCCGGGCCGAACACGTCCAGGACGGTCCGCTCGGCCAACAGCGTCCGGGTCTCCCGGCCGGCCGCCGCCGCCCGGCTCAGGGCCTCGGCCCATTCCGCCCAGGTCCGCGCCCCGGCGCCCTCCGCGGACCCGTCCGCCACCAGTGGACTCACCATCACAACTCCCCCAGCCTCGGGTCCAACGACAGCGTGTCGAGCAACAGGTCGACGGCGTTGCCGGAGATCGACAGTTCCGGGCCCTCCAGCACCGCCGCCCTCAGCCGCCGGACCAGGTCCGGGCGCCCGTGGACGGCCGGCTCGGACAGCAGGTCCTCACCGATCCAGCGGGCGACGGCCTGGGCCGCTTCACCGCAGGTGTACTTGGAGTACGCCGACCGCAGGTAGTCGAAGTCGAGCCCCTCGGCGGTGGCCACCGTCTCCTGGGCGAGCGCCCGGGCACCGGCCAGCTCGTACTCCAGACGGGTCATGGCCGCCCGGCGCCGCTCGGTGTCGAGTTCCGGGACGGCGGTCACGGTCTGCTCCGCCGCGTGCAGCCACACCCGGCCCCGGCTCAGGTAGTCGAAGCCCGCGCGCTCGAACCCGGCAGCGGCGGTGACCAGCGGGAACCCCCGGTCGACGGTCCCGAGCACGGCATCCTCGTCCAGCTCGACCTCGTCGAACCCGACCACGAAGTACGGTTCGCCCATCGCCCGCGGGGTCGGCGTCACCATGACGCCCGGCGCACTGAGGTCCACCAGGAACAGCGTGATGCCCGCGTACCGGTTGGCGCCCTGCGAGGTCCGGGCCGAGACGAGCCCGAGCCCGGACCAGTCGGCGTGCAGGCTCCAGCACTTCTCGCCGGTGAGCGACCATCCGGTCCCGGTGCGGCGGGCAGCCGTGGTGATGGCGGCGGCGTCTGAGCCGGCCCCCTTCTCCGAGAGGAGCAGGCTGGCCTGAGTCCGGCCGGAGGCGAGCGCGGGCAGCCACCGGGCGCGCTGCTCCTCCGTGCCGTAGCGCAGGATCGTGCACCCGACGCCCTGGATGGTCACCAGGTGCACCTCGTCGGCGAATTGGCGCAGACCGATGGCCTCCGCCACCGCCGCGTACTCCTCGGCCGTGCCGCCCCGACCGCCGTACTCGCGGGGGTAGTGGACCGCCAGGAGCCGCTTGGCCCCGAGCGCCCTGTACGCGTCGCGGGCTCCGGCACCGGCTGGCAGCGCGTCGAGCACGCGCCGCAGCTCGCCGTCCAGGTCGGGCGTCACGCCTCGGTCACCCCGTCCGCCTCCGCCTGCTTGCGCAGCGCCTCCACCTCGGCGGCGAAGTCCCGCAGCACGGGGTACGAGAAGAGCAGCGTCATCCGGACCGGCAGGTCGACCGCGCGGCCGACCCGGCCCACGAAGTGCATGCCGACCAGACTGTCGCCGCCGACCTCGAAGAAGTCGTCGTCCAACGTGACGTCGTCCCGGTCGAGGATCTTCTGCGCGTGCTCGAGCACGGTGTCCTGAACGTTCATTACTGCCGTCCCTTCCTTGCGGTGTCGTCGTCGTGCGCAGCAGGCTGCGGCGGTCAGCGCGGCTCGTAGTCGGCCACGGTGCGGGCCAACGCGGTCGCCGAGGCCTCGAAGGAGTCCACCGGCCGCATCAGGGCGACCCGGACGAAGCCCGAACCCTGATCGGGGTCGGCCCAGTAGAACGGGCTCCCGGGCAGCACCCCGACACCCCGCTCGCCGAGCCAGCCGCAGAGCTCGACGCCGTCCCACCCCTCCGGGAGGCGGATCCAGGCGACACTCATGGTCGGTCCGCCGTCGACGACCGACAGTGGGCCTCCGGCCAGGGCCTTCACCAGGGCGGACCGGTTGCGTACGCTGGTGTCGCGGGCGTGACCGACCACGTCCGCCCGACCCGACTCGGCCAGCAGGGCGAAGACGAAGGGCGAGACGTTCAGGAGCAGGTCGTCGGTGATGGCCTGGAGCGCGGCGTGCCGGCGCGGGCCGGCGATGAGGCTGCCCACCTTCAGGTCCAGCATCGGCCAGACCTTGCCGACGTCCTCGATGCCGATGTGGTCGACGTCGTGCTCCAGGAAAAACGCGTAGCCGTCCCGGGAGTTGAGCCCTTCGCTGAAGAACCGGAAACTGAAGTCGACGATCAGCAGCACCTCCCGGCGGCGGCACTCCAGCGCGATCCGCTCTAGCATCTCCGGCGCCGGGTCGAACCCCGTCGGGTTGTTCGGCGTCACGAGGAACAGCGCGTCGAAGTCGCCCCAGTGCTCCGGGTCCTCGGGCTGCTCAAGGATGCGCTCGCCGACCGGCACCAGCGGCACGCCGTGCCGGTTCAGGATGTCGGGGATGTTGTCGAAGGTCGGATTGAGCAGGCCGACGCGCAGCCCTTCGAGCCGCAGGTGGTTGGCTACGACCTCGATCGACAGCGACGACGAGTAGTGGTGCAGCGGCCCCTCGGCGCGGTCCAGCACGCTCGGCTGACCAGCCGCGCGGAAGAAGGTCCGCTCGAAGTCCGTCTGGACCTCCAGCTGCTTGCGCTTCTCCACCTCGCGATACAGTGCGGGGAGCCGGTCCACCAGCTCCTCGGTCGCGGGCGGCGTGCCCTGGCGGGCGTGTCCGTCGGCGAGGTTGTGCTCCACCGTCAGCCCGGTCCACTCGATCCGGGTGAGCGTGGAGTGGGCGGTGGAGGGATCGACCTGGACCCTCGCGGGCGTGTCAACCGGATTGTCGGGCAAGGGTACTCCTCGGGTCACTTCGGTCAAGGACGGTATGAACCGGCGGGACCGCTCGTGGCGGTCGGGCCAGGACGGCTCTGAGGCACGGCCACATCGCGACACCGCCGCGCGACGACACAGCGGTGTGACGAAACGGCGGCGCACACGGAGGCCGACCGGGCAGGGCAGCGTGGTGGGGGGAGTGGCGTGGTCGGGGGACTGAAAAGGGATACGTGTGGTCAGCTGCCGGACATGGGCGCCGTGGCAGCCGTCGCCACTCCGGCCAGTACCGCCGCGGCAGCCCGGTCGATCTTTCCGTTGACGGTGAGCGGCATCCGGTCGAGCTCGTGCCAACGCGAGGGCACCATGTAGGAGGGCACGTGCTCGGCCAGCCGGGTCCGCAGGGGCGGCAGGGCCGGGGTGCCGGCGGAGTCGTCGAGCGAGGACTTCACGAGGACCGCGACCAGTCGGGTGGTACCGGCGAACGACTCGGGGAGCACGACTGCGTCGACCACGTCGGGCTCGGCCCTCAGCCAGCCCTCGACCTCACCGGTCTCGACCCGGAAGCCCCTGACCTTGACCATCGTGCCGAGCCGCCCGGCGTAGACGAGCCGGCCCTGGTCGTCCACCCGGCCCCGGTCCCCGGTCAGGTAGATCCGCTCGCCCGACAGCCTCGGGTGCGGGACGAACCTGGCGGCCGTCAGCTCCGGCTGCCCGAGGTAGCCGTCGGCCAACTGGCGTCCGGCTACCGCGATTTCACCGGTCTCGCCCGCCGCGACCGGCTCCAGGTCCTCGTCCACCACCAGGACGTCGACACCGTCGACGGGTGTGCCGATCGGCGCGTACGGCCCCTCGTCGGCTGGGTCGCAGCGGTGGACGCTCGACCAGACCGTTCCCTCCGTGGGTCCGTACTCGTTGAAGAGCGGCACCTCCGGCAAGGCCGCTGCGTGTCGGCGCACCAGTCCCTGGGCGAGCGCCTCGCCGGCGACCACCACGCAGCGCAGACCCTTGAGCTCCTCAGGGTGGAACTCCAGGATGGCCGCGTACTGGGACGGCACCCCGTCGAGGTGGGTCACCTGGTGCCGGGTCACGAGCGCCGCGATCAGGCCCGGATCGCGCGCTTCGTCCGCGGTCGGCAGGACCAGCCGTCCGCCGGCTGCGAGCGTGAAGTAGAGCCCGGCCACGGCTGCGTCGAAGGTGAGCGGCGCGAGCATCAGATAGCTCATCGCCTCCGACGGGAAGACGGCGAACCTGGCGACGGTCGAGTGGACCACCGCCCGATGCGGCGCGACCACGCCCTTGGGCCGACCCGTCGAACCCGAAGTGAAGATCACGTAGGCCGGGTCCACCGGCGTCGGAGCGACCAGGGCCGCGGCGCCGTCCTCGGCCCGGCTGGCCGCCGGGACGGGGACGGGAACCGCCCCCAACTCCTGGGCCAGCCCGTCCGGAACGGCTCCGGTGAGCAACCGGATGACGGCCTGCTCGGCTGTCTGCCGCAGGCGCGAGCGAGGCGCCCCGGTGTCCAGGGGAATGTAGGCCGCGCCCGAGAGCGTGACGCCGATCATCCCGATCACCGCTTCCGGCGACCGGTCGACGGCGACCCCGATGAACATCCCCGGAGCAGCGCCCTGAGCCGCCAGCTCGGCGGCCAACTGTTCGGCGCGCTCAAAGAGCCCACGGTACGTTAGGTCGACGCTGCCGATGGTGAGGGCGATCCGGTCGGCGTTCCTGCGGGCGGCGTTCGCCAGCAGGAGATCCAGCCTGTGACCAGCGCGCGCGCTACGGGCGAGCGTACCGTCCGGCCCGCCCGCCGGGCCCACGTCCCGGAGGTCGCCCTGACCCGCGGTCGCGTTGAACTCCGGTTTCAGGGTGTCGATGTGGGCCAGGCAGTCTTCGCGCGAGCCGGTAAAGCCCTCACGCCGCCAGCCGTCCGGCAGCGGTCGGCGTTCGGGCCAAATGGAGTGCCGCCCCTCATGGTTGACCACGACGGCACAACCAGCCACATCGTCCTTCATCACGCGCCTCCCCGGCGGCGACGTTCCAGTTACGGCGAATCCTTCTCAACGTGCCATTCGAAACGGGAAGTTGAGAACAGGGTCTCGCCTCGATCTCGCAGCCCCGCACTGCTCGACGGCACCGCTTGCTGACAGTGCCCGGGTTGTTCGACGAGCACCGCAGTGCGCGCGCCACGACAGCCTGGGCGATCCGCTGTCGTACGGTCAGTCTCCCTGCGGAACGGCCGACTCCTGAGCTCGCAGCAGGCTCGCCGGGCGCAGGTCGGTCCAGCGTTCGTTGATGTAGTCGATGCAGGCAGCCCGGCTGTCCTCGGCCTTGACCATCGTCCACCCCGGCGGAACCTCGGCGAACATCGGCCAGAGCGAGTGCTGCCCCTCCGCGTTCACCAAAACCGCGAAGCGGCCGTCCGGATCATCAAATGGATTGTTCGTCGACTCCGCCACAAGGCCCCCGCCCCTAGTCAGTTTCATGGCAGGTAATGTGCTGGTCGCCCGCCACTCAGGACTCTCGCACACTCCTGTCGAGCCAAGCAAGATCCGTAGACGAGATACAGGGCAACAAGGCCGGGGCGTCGGTCGTCAGTGGCACACGGCCCGTACGGCGGAGGCGATCACCTGCCAGGATGATCCGTCCTGCGGGGGCCGGTCGGCCAAGACCACGGTGAGGGCGCCGTCGTGCGGAGCTCAGCTGCCCAGGGTGTGCCACTAACCGCCGGCGGTGCGCTGATCAACGGTCACAGTGTCCATTCGATCGCGGAACCGTGGCGCCGCCGGCCAGTACACGTCGTTCTGCGCGATTCGCCGCTCACCGCACTGGTGGGGACGTACACCTCGATGCGGCAGCCGTTCACCCCGGTGCCCGGCCGAAATCGGGCTCTCCTGCTTGTTGGGTGGGTCATGCTGCCGGGGGTTGGCGTCCGGGGAGGGTGGGGCGAGGTCCTGCGAGGGTGAGCATGACGAGGGCGAGGACGGCGTCGGCGGAGTGGAAGCCGAAGCCGCGCCGGATGATCAGGCGGGTCTTGGTGTTGGTGGACGCGATCAGTCCGTTGGACAGGCCGGTGATGAGCGCGGAGCGGATGGCGTCGTAGTGGCGGACGATCTTGCGCTGGAGCTCAACGAAGGAGGGGAACCGGCAGCGGCGGGCCCAGCCGATCCAGGCGTCCAGGGCCTTGAGGGCCGCGGTCGGGCGGCGCCTGGCCAGGGCGGTGACGGCCCGCAGGGCCTCCTTCAGCCGCCAGGCGCGGTGACCGGGGGTCGGTGGCCGCGATCCAGGCCAGCTTGGCGACCTGGTGGTCGGTCAGGTCCTCGCGTTCTTCCAGAGTGCGAAGCGGGAGTCCTTCAGTGACCGGGCCGTCTCCCGGTCACCGAGTTCGCGGCGGGCCCGGTTCCACGAGGTCCGGCGCTCGGTGTTCAACGCCTCGGGGGCCGAGGCCACCACGTGAAAGGCGTCCATCACCCGCAGCGCACCCGGTGCCCGCCGAGCGATGACCTCGGCGATCCAGGCGGCGCCGTCGGCACTGATGTGGGTCAGCCGAGCGGCCCTGACCTCGCCGAGGTCGTCGAAGAACCTGGAGAGCATTACCCACGCCTATCCACCTGGGAGCCATGGCGTCGCATCCGGTAACGGATGAGCTGGGCCAGACGGCCCCGATCGTGGGACGATGCCGATATGAACCGACTCGCGAACGCGACGTCGCCGTATCTCCTCCAGCACGCCTCCAACCCAGTGGACTGGTGGCCGTGGGGAGAGGAGGCGATGAGGGAAGCTAAGCGGCGGGACGTGCCCATTCTGTTGAGTGTGGGTTATTCGTCCTGTCACTTATGCTTCTGATAATTTACTGGTGCCACGTGATGGCCGGGGAGAGCTTCGAGGACGAGGCGACCGCGGCCCTGGTGAACGAGAACTTCGTCGCGGTGAAGGTCGACCGCGAGGAGCGCCCGGACGTCGACGCCGTCTACATGGAGGCCGTGCAGGCCGCCACCGGGCAGGGCGGCTGGCCCATGACCGTCTTCCTGACGCCGCAGGCACAGCCCTTCTACTTCGGCACCTACTACCCGCCGGAGCCGCGCCACGGCATGCCGTCGTTCCGGCAGGTGCTGGAGGGCGTGCGGGACGCCTGGCGGGAGCGCAGGGGAGAGGTCGACGAGGTGGCCGGCCGCATCACCCGGGACCTCGCCGCCCGCACCCTCTCGCAGGGTTCCGCGCAGGCCCCGGGCGCGGAGGACCTCCACACCGCGCTCATGGCCCTGACCCGGGACTTCGACGCCCGGCACGGCGGGTTCGGGGGCGCGCCGAAGTTCCCGCCGGCCATGGTCATGGAGTTCCTGCTGCGCCACCGGACCCGGACGGGTTCCGAGGCCGCCGGCCAGATGGCGGAGGCCACCGCCGAGGCCATGGCCCGCGGCGGCATCTACGACCAGCTCGGCGGCGGCTTCGCGCGCTACGCGGTGGACGCCACCTGGACGGTTCCGCACTTCGAGAAGATGCTGTACGACAACGCCTTGCTCTGCCGCGTCTACGCCCACCTGTGGCGGGACACCGGGTCGGAGACGGCCCGGCGGGTGGCGCTGGAGACCGCGGACTTCATGGTGCGCGAACTGGGCACCGCACAGGGCGGCTTCGCCTCCGCGCTCGACGCGGACAGCGACGACGGCTCCGGCCGCCACGTCGAAGGCGCCTACTACGTGTGGACGGCGCAGGAACTGCGGACCGTCCTGGGCGAGGACGACGCCGAGGTGGCGGCCCGCCACTTCGGGGTGACCGAGGAGGGCACCTTCGAGGAGGGGGCCTCGGTGCTGTGCCTGCCGGACACCGGCACCCCCGTCGACGCCGACCGGCTGGAGTCGATCCGGCAGCGGCTGCGCGAGGCCCGCGAGCGCCGCCCCCGACCGGGCCGGGACGACAAGATCGTTGCTGCGTGGAACGGACTGGCGATCGCCGCGCTCGCGGAGACCGGCGCCTACTTCGACCGCCCGGACCTGGTGCAGGCCGCGACCGACGCGGCCGACCTGCTGATCCGGGTCCACATGGACTGGCGGGGGCGCCTGCACCGCACCTCGCGCGACGGCACCGCGGGGGCGAACTCCGGTGTCCTTGAGGACTACGCCGACGTCGCCGAGGGCCTGCTCACCCTGGCCTCGGTGACCGGGGAAGGCGTCTGGGTGGAGTTCGCGGGCTTCCTCCTCGACACGATCCTGGCCCACTTCCGGACCGAGGACGGCGCACTCCACGACACCGCCGACGACGCCGAGACGCTGATCCGGCGCCCGCAGGACCCGACGGACAACGCGACGCCCTCGGGGTGGACGGCCGCCGCCGGGGCCCTGCTCCGGTACGCCGCGTTCACCGGCAGCACGCCCCACCGGGAGGCTGCCGAGGAAGCACTGGGGGTGGTGCGGGCGCTGGGCGAGCGGGTGCCGCGCTTCATCGGCTGGGGCCTCGCCGTGGCCGAGGCGGCCCTGGACGGACCACGGGAGGTCGCGGTGGTCGGACCGGACGACGAGCCCGCCACCGACGCCCTCCACCGGGCGGCCCTGCTGTCCCCCGCGCCGGGCGCCGTGGTGGCCCGCGGGGTGCCTGACGGTGAGGGGGCGCCGCTGCTGCGGGACCGCCCGCTGGTGGCCGGAGCGCCGGCCGCCTACGTGTGCCGCGGCTTCGTCTGCGACCGGCCCACCACCGACCCGGCGGAGCTCATGGCGAAGCTGACGCCCTGAAAGGCGCCGGCGCGCTGAGGCGCTGAGGTGCTGAGGCGCCGAGGTGCTGAGGCGCTGAGGCTCTGAGCCGGGCGGAGTGGGCCGGTGAGCCGCTCCGCGGGATGAGGTGACGCCTCGTTTCCGGGCTGTCCGGTGGCGTCAATTCCACTCGTCCCCTTCTCGCCCTTCCCCTCCCTCCTGGGAGGGAAGTCCGAAAAATCGGGCGTGAGGTCGAATGCGCCGTGGAAACATTACTCATGGTGACGACTTCGGGGCGCGCAGTGCCCGGTGAGGGGGAGAGATGCCGACCAACCATCAGTTGACGGGCGCCCTCGTGGGGGTGGCGGCGGTCTGCTGCCTGGGGAGCTATGTCGTGGGCGGCGCGCCGCTGGTGCTGGGCCTGGCGGTGGCCGCCGTCGCCGTCATGACCTGGCGCGTCGGGGTGGCGTCACGACCTCGCGGTACCTGGGAGGGGCCTCCTCCGGGCCCGGCCGGGCGTACGGGCGCCGGGGGTGGCTCCCGGGGCGCACCGCTGCCCGGCCCCGCCGCGGCGAGCGGCTGCGCACGACGGGAGGTCCGCCCGGCCGGAGCCCCGCCCTCCGGCGGCCCGGCCCGGGTGGACGCCGAGCGGGCGGGCGGCGGTTAGGGCCGCGGGGCCGCGGCCGGTGGCGGGCGGGCGTCGGTGCGCATGCGTCGGTGCGCACGTGTTGGTGCGCACGTGTCGAGGGGTGTTTCGCCGGGAGAGCGTTCGTGGTGGTCGTGGCCGCTCAGTGGTGGGTGTAGGCCACCAGGGAGATGCCCACGTAGTGCACGACGAAGGCGGCCAGCGTGAGGGAGTGGAACACCTCGTGGAAGCCGAACCACCGGGGTGACGGGTTGGGGCGCTTGATGCCGTAGATGACCCCGCCCGCGCTGTAGAGGAGTCCGCCGACGAGGACGAGCACGAGCACCGCCACGCCACCGGCGTGCAGGTAGTCGGGCAGGAAGAAGATCGCGGCCCACCCCATCGCGATGTAGCAGGGGGTGTAGAGCCAGCGCGGCGCCCCCACCCAGAAGACGCGGAACGCGATACCGGCCAGGGCCGCGGCCCAGATGGCCCAGAGCATGATCTCGCCGCGAGTGCCCGGCATGAGCAGGATCGTGAACGGCGTGTAGGTGCCGGCGATGATCAGGAAGATGTTGGCGTGGTCCAGGCGCCTGAGGATCCCGCCAGCCCGCGGCCCCCAGTTCCCTCGGTGGTAGAGGGCGCTGATGCCGAAGAGGAGGCAGGCCGTGAGGGTGTACACGGCACAGGCCACACGTCCCCTCGGACTGCCTGCGAAGGCGGTCAGCAGCACTCCGGAGAAGAGTGCTGCCGGGAACATCCCGGCGTGGAGCCAGCCGCGGAGGCGTGGCTTGAGGGGGGCTGCTGCTGCGGAGACGGCGGCGGCGGCCTCGCTGACCGCTGACGCCGCGGTGGACACGGGAGAGGTGTCTGCCTTGGCGGCACGGGGCGCTGAACTCATGACGGTCAGCCTATATACGCGACCGTAGGTTACGAATCAACTACCAGGGTGGCGACGGTCACGGAGAGGCCCTCTGGACAGAAGGCCTCGCCTCACTGGATCATCAAATGAGTGCGGTCGGCACCGGATGAGCGGTCACGAAGCATCCGGGTCGCAGCCCCCAAGGGGTACAACTCCACACCAAGCGGACTCCGGCATGTGCGACCGGCCCGCCCAACCCTCATCTAGGAGCGATCGTGGCGCGTGTAGACGCAGCTCCCCTCACCCCGACCACCCACCGGGAACTCCTCCGGTGGGTCGACGAGATCGCCGCCCTCACCGAGCCGGACCAGGTGGTCTGGTGCGACGGATCGCAGGCCGAGTACGAGCGCCTGTGCGAGGAACTCGTCGGCAGGGGCACGTTCAGGAAACTCGACCCGATCAAGCGGCCCCACTCCTACTACGCGGCCTCCGACCCCTCGGACGTCGCGCGGGTGGAGGACCGGACCTTCATCTGCTCCGCCAAGGAGGAGGACGCCGGGCCGACCAACCACTGGCACGACCCGGCCGAGATGAAGAAGCTCTTCACCGGCGACGGTGCGGACGGCTCGCAGCGCGGCATCTTCCGCGGCGCCATGCGGGGCCGGACGATGTACGTGGTGCCCTTCTGCATGGGCCCGCTCGGCTCCCCGCTGTCCGCACTGGGCGTGGAGATCACCGACTCCGCGTACGTGGCGGTGTCCATGCGCACCATGACGCGGATGGGGCAGGACGTCCTCGACGCCCTGGGTGAGGACGGCTTCTTCGTCAAGGCGGTGCACACGCTGGGCGCCCCGCTGGCGCCGGGCGAGCAGGACGTCCCCTGGCCGTGCAACCCCACCAAGTACATCTCCCACTTCCCCGAGACCCGCGAGATCTGGTCCTACGGGTCCGGGTACGGCGGCAACGCCCTGCTGGGCAAGAAGTGCTACGCGCTGCGCATCGCCTCGGTGATGGCGCGGGACGAGGGCTGGCTCGCCGAGCACATGCTCATCCTCAAGCTGACGCCGCCGCAGGGCGAGTCCAAGTACGTGGCGGCGGCCTTCCCCTCGGCCTGCGGCAAGACCAACCTCGCCATGCTGGAGCCCACCATCCCCGGCTGGACCGTCGAGACGGTCGGCGACGACATCGCCTGGATGCGGTTCGGGGAGGACGGCAGGCTCTACGCCATCAACCCGGAGGCAGGCTTCTTCGGCGTGGCCCCCGGCACGGGCGAGCACACCAACGCCAACGCCATGAAGACGCTCTGGGGCAACGCCGTCTTCACCAACGTCGCGCTCACCGATGACGACGACGTGTGGTGGGAGGGGATGACCGAGGAGCTGCCCGCGCACCTGACCGACTGGAAGGGCCAGGACTGGACGCCGCAGTCCGGCACCCCGGCCGCACACCCCAACGCCCGTTTCACCGTCCCCGCGGAGCAGTGCCCCACCATCGCCCCCGAGTGGGAGGACCCCCGGGGCGTCCCGATCTCGGCCATCCTCTTCGGAGGCCGGCGGGCGAGCGCCGTCCCGCTGGTGACGGAGTCCAACAGCTGGCAGCACGGCGTCTTCCTCGGCGCCAACGTCGCCTCGGAGAAGACCGCCGCCGCCGAGGGCAAGGTGGGCGAACTGCGGCGTGACCCCTTCGCCATGCTGCCGTTCTGCGGCTACAACATGGGCGACTACATGGGGCACTGGGTCGAGGTCGGCAAGGACGCCGAGGCGCGCGGCGACGGCGACAAGCTGCCGAAGATCTACTACGTCAACTGGTTCCGCAAGGACGAGGCGGGCCGGTTCGTCTGGCCGGGCTTCGGCGAGAACAGCCGGGTGCTCAAGTGGATCGTGGAGCGCCTGGAGGGCACCGCGGAGGGCGTGGAGACGCCCATCGGCGTCCTGCCGACGAAGGAGGCGCTGGACACCCGCGGCCTGGGCCTCTCCGGCGAGGAGCTGGACTTCCTGCTCAGCGTCGACGTCGACGTGTGGCGGGAGGAGGCCGCACTGATCCCTGCGCACCTGAGCACCTTCGGTGACCACACGCCGAAGGAGCTGTGGGACGAGTACCGCGCGCTGGTGGAACGACTGGGCTGACGCGTACGGCCTGGCCGCACACGGTGGGGCGGCCAGGCCCGCGAGGGACGTCTCCGTGCCCACGGGGTGGGGTGTTCCCGGGGATGCGCAGCCCGTGTCCGCGCCGGTGCCTGTCCCCGGTGGCCGGGGCCGGGGGCGAGGCCAGACGGAAAGGCGTGGCCAGAACCGCCGGTGCACTGGCCGCGCGGTACGCGGGCCGTCCTGCTCGGGCCGCCGCGGTCAGGCCGCGGTCGTCAGGTCGAGGGCGGCGGCGTGGGCCTCCATGCGCTCGGTGCTCAGCTCCATCGCGGTGACGTTGTCGCGGGCAGTGGCCACCGAGAGGGCGTTGCCGGCGAGGGTGCGGGCCCGCTGGTGCAACGGGAACGGGTGGTGCACCGAGTCGCCGCTGGGTGCGGCGCGCAGCGGCGCCCTGCCGCGGTTCAGCCGGGTGACGAGTTCGGCTATGCGTTCCGCGGCCCGGTCGAGGTCCTCGCCGGGGGAGACGGCGCGCAGTTCGTCGGTGACGGTCAGCAGAGCGGTCAGATGCCCGGCGAGGCGGATGTCCAGCTCCTCGTCACGGGAGCGGTGGGGGACGCCGGGCTCGGCGGCCATGCGATGGACCGACGGGGTGCGGATCGGCTCGTACACGGAAGACCTCCTGGCAAGCTGTAGGAGCCCATCCTACCTTAGACAATGTCTAAAGTTGTCTTCCGTGCAAGAGGTGCTCGGGGGTGTTTCCGGGCTGCTCCGGTTGCCGTCGACCGTTGTCGCAGGGCAGGGAACGCCTTGTACGGGACGGAGCTGGGGCGGCCCTTGCCTGTGACGGGGCGGGACGGGACGGGGCAGGACGGCGCGGCGCGGCGCCGGCAGGGAGCAGGGCTGACCAGGCCAGGGCCGGCGGGGGCGGCCGAGCGCTCCGGGGTGCCCCGGGCGGTGCGGGGATGAACGCGTCGAGGTCCCGGCCGCGGGAGCGGGGCCGGGGCCTCGACGGGGGAGCGGCGCGGGTCGGACCGCCGGAGTGGGCGGGTGGGCAGGCCTGACGGTGATCGGTACGGGGTCAGTACTGGCTGTAGCCGTCGAGGAAGGAACCGATGCGGGTGACGGCGTCCACGAGGTCCTCCTTGCGCGGCAAGGTCACCAGGCGGAAGTGGTCCGGCTCCGGCCAGTTGAAGCCCGTACCGTGGACGATCATGATCTTCTCGGACCGCAGCAGGTCGAGGACCATCTCCCGGTCGTCCTTGATCTTGTAGACCTTGGGGTCGAGGCGCGGGAAGGCGTAGAGCGCTCCCTTGGGCTTCACGCAGGTGATGCCCGGTATCTGCGTGAGCAGCTCGTAGGCGGCGTCGCGCTGCTCCAGGAGCCGGCCGCCCGGGAGCACCAGGTCGTTGATGGACTGCCGCCCCCCGAGCGCGGTGGCCACGGCGTGCTGGGCCGGCATGTTGGCGCACAGCCGCATGTTCGCGAGGATCGTCAGCCCCTCGATGTAGCTGCCGGCGTGGGCCTTGGGGCCGCACACCGCCAGCCAGCCGCTGCGGTAGCCGGCGACCCGGTAGGCCTTGGACAAGCCGTTGAAGGTCAGCGTCAGCAGGTCCGGGGCGAGGGCTGCGAAGGGGGTGTGGGTGACGCCGTCGTACAGGATGCGGTCGTAGATCTCGTCGGCGCAGACCATCAGGTTGTGGCGGCGGGCGATCTCCGCGATGCCCTCCAGCAGCGCGTCGTCGTAGACCGCGCCGGTGGGGTTGTTCGGGTTGATGACGACGATCGCCTTGGTGCGGTCGGTCACCTTGCGCTCGATGTCGGCGAGGTCCGGCATCCAGTCGGCCTGCTCGTCGCACCGGTAGTGGACGGCGGTGCCGCCGGCGAGCGAGACCGAGGCGGTCCACAGGGGGTAGTCGGGGGCGGGGACCAGCACCTCGTCGCCGTCGTCGAGCAGGCCCTGCATCGACATCTGGATCAGTTCGGAGACGCCGTTGCCGAGGTAGACGTCCTCGACCGACAGTTCGACGCCCCTGGTCTGGTAGTGCTGCATGATCGCCCGCCGGGCTGAGAGCAGGCCCTTCGCGTCGCCGTACCCGTGCGCCGTGCCCACCGTCCGGAGGATGTCCTCGAGGATCTCGGGCGGGCAGTCGAAACCGAAGGCCGCCGGGTTTCCCGTGTTGAGCTTGAGGATGCGGTGTCCCGCCGACTCCAGCCGCATCGCCTCCTCGAGCACCGGGCCCCGGATCTCGTAACAGACGTTGGCTAGCTTCGTGGACTGGATCACCTGCATACGGCCACGATACGGGCGGGCAGCAGGTCCCGCCCGGTGTTTTACACCACGTGGGGCCGCCCCGGCCGGGCCGCTGAAGGGCTTGCGTGCGGTGGCCGGGCGCCGTTCCGGGGGCGGGCGCCCGGCCTCAGCGGCTCGGCCGCGCCGCGTCGGGCTTCCGCGCTTCGATGAGGAAGCGGGAGGAGTGGGCCACGAACGGGCCTTCGGCCGTGATCTGCTCGTGCAGCCGACGGAGCCGGTCGCGTTCCCGCTCCGGAGTGAACCCCGGCACCATCCAGATGACCTTGCGCAGGAAGTAGACGACGGCACCGACATCGTGGAACTCCATCCGGAGCCGTTCGGCGCGGAGGTCCACCACCTCCAGCCCCGCTGCCCGGGCCCCGCGGCGCGCCTCCTCCGGGTCGCGGGCGCGCCGCGCCGCCGGCTGCGGGCCGAGGAAGTACTCCACCAGCTCGAAGACGCTGGCCGGACCGACCTGTTGGGACAGGTACGTGCCGCCCGGCCGCAGGACGCGGGCGATCTCCTCCCACTGGACGGTGACCGGGTGGCGGCTGGTGACCAGGTCGAAGGCGCTGTCGGCGAACGGCAGCGGTGGCTCGTCCTCGTCGGCGACGACCACGGCGCCCAGCGGGTGGAGCAGCGCCGTCGCCACGGCGACGTTCGGTGCCCAGGACTCCGTCGCCGCCAGCACCGCCGGGCGGCGGGCGGGGACGGGACGGACCGCGGGGCCCGTGCCGGTCCTCGTACCGGTCAGCGCCCCGGCCAGCACCTCGCCGCCGCCCGTCTGCACGTCCAGGGCGGCAGTGGCCTGCGGAAGCCGCCGCGCCAGGAGTTCCTGGTACCCCCAGGAGGGCCGCTCCTCCGTGGCCCGGCCCCCGAGCCAGGAGAAGTCCCAGCCCTCCACGGGCACGGTGGCGGCCTCGGACACGAGATCTTCGAACGACGGTGACATGCCCTCACTGTTGCGAGTCGCTCCGCAGGCACGCAAACATGTTTCCGCAGTCGTGCGCGTGGCGGCCCCTGCCGGAGCACCCTCGGGAGCCACGGCCCCTCGGGGCCTCGGGTCTTTCTTTTGGATCAGGCTGGATCAGGGAGCGGCGTCCGGTGCCGTGCGTCGCAAGGCGGAGGTGGGGGTGCCCCCGGCCGGAGGCTGGGGGAGGAGCCACTGCGGTGGGGGCACCTCCCGGTGCCCGAAGGGCATGGGGGCCATTAGCGACTGACGGCAACGCGGCGAGGCGCGGTGCCGGACGTGGCGAGCCCAGCAAGATCGAAGGAAAGGCCCTGGCCTAGTAGCACCGGCCCTCGTTGTGGTGCGCCCAGCCCTGGTCGAGGAACCGGAAACCGGCAGCCACGGACGATTCCGGGTCCGCCTCACGCGCAGCCATGAGCTGGATCTGCAGCGCGAAGCGGACGTAGAAGCGGATCTCGTCACTCGGCTCGTCGAGCCCGAACTCCTCGGTGAGCGTGGCGATCAGCGCGTCCTCGTGACGTAGCCACATCTTCTCCGCGTAGTCGATCAGGGACGGCGTCCCGTTCATCAGAGCAAGGATCTGGCTCTGCGGCTCGGTCGTCAGCGCGTCGATCTCAGCGAGGTAATGCGCCTTCAGTGCATCAGAGACCGAGGTCCCTGGCGCGCGGTCCCGCACCGCGGCGATGAGCCGCTCGTGCCGTTCGCCCTCGTCACTGAAGACGAGCGCTTCCTTGTGCGGGAAGTGCGCGAAGACCGTCTTGGGTGTCACATCCGCCTTGTCGGCGATCTCGCGCACCGTCACGGCATCGAAGCCGCGGTCGAGGAAGAGTGCCGTCGCCGCATCCAGGATCGCCGTCCGCGTAGCGGCCTTCTTGCGCTCACGCCGCCCCACGGGCACTGAATCCACCATGCCCTCACTCTACCCTCGGTCGCTATCTCCATCGGTTGTAAAAGGATACTCGGTGTAGTTAGAGTCCGGGTGAAGTCGCAGTGCCTGGTGGCGGACGTCTCGACGACAGACCGCCATGCCACCACCCGTCATCCCCGAGGCCGGAGCGTCCGCCTGCCGTCAGTCGGCACGAACGCCGCACGTCAGCGCCCGGCCCTTCACCAGAAAGACGACGCCGATGCCCCACACGACCGTGCGCTCCACCGTGCGGCGCGCGAAGCCACCGACGAACGCGCAGGAGCACAGCAGTGCCGACGGACCCCAGCCTCAACGCCGCCTGGCGGGAGCACTGCTGATCGCAGGACCAGTGATCTTCCTGCTGGGGGAGTTCATCTCCGCCGCCGCGTGGACCGATCCCGCCTACAGCTACACCTACGACTTCATCAGCGACCTGGGTGTCCACGGGCCGTCGACCCTGTTCGGCCAGTACATGTACTCGCCGCTGGCCTGGGTGATGAACGCCGGATTCCTCCTCTTCGGGATCACCATCCTGGCCGGGGTGGCCACTTTGCGGGACCTGGCCCACAGGCGCCGGTGGGCCCTACTCGTCCCCGCTGCGCTGCTGGCTGTCGGCGGCGTGCTGCTCGCGCTGTATCCCGGATCGGGCGAGGCTCTCAAGGACGGCACCGGTGAGTACCACAGCCTGGGCGCCTTTGCCGGGTTCACCGGCGGCAACGTGCTGGCCATCGTCCTCGGACGCCGCCGGCAGCGCATCGGCGTCTCCGCCCGCATGGGCCGAGCGTTGATCACGGTCGGCGTGATCGGTCTGATCTCGATGCTGCTCTACCTCGCCATGATCGTCACTTCTCACGACAACGTCATCGGGATCATCGGCCTCATCGAACGCGGCGTCGTCCACCCGTTCCTCATCGGCTTCGTGTGCGCCGGAGCCGCGATCTGGAAACGCAACAACACCTCCGCACCGCCGTCCGTCGCAGTAGGCACGGCGAGCTGACCCCGCCCCGGCGAACACCACCGACGCAAAGCATCAGCCGTGAACTCCGCACCCCAAGGACCACGATCGTGAACAGCACCCCCACCACCCCCGCGAGCCTGGACGATCCCGCCCCCGCCGCAGCTGCGTGGGTGCGCACCTGGGGCGCAGCCCCGCAGGCCCCGGACAACTCCGTCAGCTCCGTCGAGCCCTTCGAGAATGCGACCCTGCGGCAAGTCGTCCGCATCAGCGGCGGCGGACACCACGTGCGCATCCGCATCAGCAACGAGTACGGCACCGCGCCACTGACCATCGGCGCCGCCCGCGTTGCCCTCGCGGACGCCGACGGCGCGATCCAGGACAGCAGCAGCCGCGCGATCACGTTCGGCCGCCAGCCGACCGTCACCGTACCGGCGGGCGCACCGGCCCTCAGCGACCCCGTCGACCTGACCGTCCCCGCACTGTCACATCTGGCCAGCAGCCTCTACCTGCCCGGCCGTGTGCACACCGCCACGTGCCACGGCACCTTCCACACGCTGGGTTGGCTCATACCCGGCGACGCGACCACGCGCACCGCGCTGCCCACCAAAGCCGCTCCGCTGCCGGCGCAAGCCCTGATCACCGCGGTGGAAGTACAGCCCGACACCCCTACCCAGACCATCACCGTGCTCGGCGACTCCCGCGTCGACGGCATCGGATCCACCCCCGGCACCGACCGGCGCTGGACCGACCTGCTCGCCGAACGCCTGCATGCGCACGGCAGCCGGACCCGCTGCGTGGTCAACCAGGGCATCGGCGGCAACCGCCTGCTCACCGAGGGCATCGGCACCGCCGCCCTCGCACGCTTCGACCGCGACATCCTCGCCACCCCCGGACTGGGGCATGTGGTGATCGCCGTTGGCAACGACCTCGTCTTCTCCTACGCCCCGCGCAACGAGGAGACCGCCGCCCTCCTCGCGATGTTCCCCGGCGAGCCCGTCGGCGTGGACGACATCATCGCCGCCCACCTCCAGGCCGCCGCCCGCGCCCGCGCCCACGGCGCGAAGGTCTACGCCGCGACCATCGCCCCTTACGGCGGCTCGGACATGTACACCCCCAAGGGCGACAAGGCGCGCGAGCAGATCAACGACTGGATCCGCACGAGCGGAGCCTTCGACGCAGTCCTCGACTTCGACGCCGTCTGGCGCGACCCCGCCGACCCCAGTCGCATCCACGACGACCTGCACATGGGAGACCACCTCCACGGCAACGACGCCGGCTACGCCGCCCTTGCAGAATCCATCGACCTCTCCCTGTTCGACTGACCCCACCCCGTTT
Source organism: Streptomyces sp. NPDC059740 (assembly GCF_042733155.1). Lineage (NCBI taxonomy): Bacteria > Bacillati > Actinomycetota > Actinomycetes > Kitasatosporales > Streptomycetaceae > Streptomyces > Streptomyces sp. NPDC059740. The sequence goes on from NZ_JBHWGP010000017.1 coordinate 83,476, forward strand.
CGTTCGAGCCGTTGCCTCTGTCCCCGGGCGGGCATATGGCAAGGACCCCTAAGCGCCCCGTCGCACCGACCGGCCCGCCAGGACGTCGGTGCGGCGGCCGTCCTCCACCACGAAGTGGCCGTCGATCAGGACGTGCGGGATGCCGGCCGGCAGGACGCGGGGCTCCTCGAAGGTGGAGCGGGCGGCGACCGTCTCGGGATCGAAGAGGACCAGGTCGGCGCGGTGGCCCTCGCGCACCAGGCCCCGGTCGGTCAGGCCCAGGCGGGCGGCGGGGCGTGAGGTGAGGTGGGCGACGCACTCCTCCAGGCCGAGGACGCCCAGCTCGCGGACGTAGCGGCCGAGGTACTGGGGGAAGGTGCCGTAGGCCCTCGGGTGCGGCTTGGCGCCCTGGAGGATGCCGTCGCTGCCGCCGGTGTGGACCCGGTGCCGCATGATCTGCCGGACGTTGTCCTCGTCACCGACGTGCTGCAGGATCGTCGGCCCCAGCCGGTCCTCCAGCAGGAGGCGCCGGGCGGTGACCCAGGGCTCCTCACCCCGCTCCTGAGCGCTCTGCGCGACGGTGCGGCCCACGTAGGAGGAGTGCGCGGGGTCGCTGACGCCGGAGATCTCGATGGCGTCCCACTCGATGGGCACGCCGTGGCAGCCGTCGGCGCCCTCGACCTCCATGACGTGGCGGATGCGGGCGGCGCTCTCGTCGTCGCGCAGCCGCTCCATGATGGCCTCGGGGCCGCCCACGCTCGCCCAGCTCGGCAGCATGGCGACGAGCGTGGTGCAGCCGGGCGTGTAGGGATAGGTGTCCAGGGTGATGTCGCGGCCCTCGTCCAGCGCCCCGTCCAGCAGCGCCAGCAGCTCCGGTGCGCGGCCCTTGTTGACGCCGAAGTTCATCGTGGCGTGCGCCAGGTGCAGCGCGCAGCCCGCGGTGTGGGTGAGTGCCACCATCTCGCGGTAGGCGTCCAGCGCGCCCGCGCCGTAACTGCGGTGGTGAGGGCAGTAGTAGCCGCCGTAGGAGGCCACCACCCGGCACAGCTCGGTGAGTTCGGCGTCGTCCGCGTACATGCCGGGCGTGTAGGTCAGGCCCGAGGACATGCCGACGGCGCCCTGCTCCATTCCCTCGGCGACCAGGTGGCGCATGCGGGCCAGCTCCTGCGGGGTGGCCTCGCGGTCGTCCCAGCCGAGGGCCAGCATCCGCACGGTGCCCTGCGGGATGAGGTAGGCGGCGTTGGTGGCGATGCCATGGCCGTCGAAGCCGTGGTCGAGGCGGTCCAGGTACTCGCCCACCGAGCGCCAGTCGAAGTCCAGGTCGTCGGTGCCGGGGCCGCTGCCGTTCCAGCCGACGATCTGCGCGCGGACCTCGGCCAGCGTGCGGTCGTCCACCGGTGCGTAGGACAGCCCGTCCTGGCCGATGACCTCCAGCGTGACGCCCTGGTTGACCTTGGCCTCGTGCGCCGGGTCGCGCAGCAGCGCCAGGTCGCTGTGGGCGTGCATGTCGATGAAGCCGGGGGAGAGGGCGAGGCCCGCCGCGTCGAGCGTGCGCCGGCCGCTGAGCCGGGGCGCGGCGCCCGCCGCCCCCTCGCGCCGGATCTCGGCGATCCGCCCGCCGTCCAGGCCGACGTCGGCCCGGTAGGAGGGGCCGCCCGTCCCGTCGATGACGGTGACGTCGCGCACCACGGTGTCCATGCTTGCCTTCTTCCTCGGTGTTCCGCTGTGCCGGCCGCCGGCCGCGGCGGCCTGGTTGCCTGCCTGACCGGGCCGCCGGACCGGGGATGAGGTTCCGGCGGCCGGGACAGGTCCTAGAAGTAGGTCCGGATGAGGTCCACGACCGTCCCGTCCGCCTCGACGAGCGGGATGAGCTGCCACTTGTCGAAGGAGGTGCAGGGGTGGGACAGGCCCATCCCCAGCCAGTCGCCGACCTCCAGGTCGGCCCCCTCCTCGGTCCGCACCCACGCGTGCTGGTCGGACAGGCCGGTGACGGTGATGCCCTCGGCGGGCCGCACCGAGCCGTCGCGGGCGTCGCGCACCACCTGCGCCTCGGGAAGATCCAGGTCGTGGGCAGCGTCGCGCTTGCCGGCGTTGGCGAACGCCTGCGAGCCGCCTGGCCGGGAGACGACCTGGGCCCACAGGCGGAAGGCGGGCTGCAGCGAGCCCTCCTCCGGCACCCGGTTGAAGGGCGTGAGGTGGCGGTAGTGGCCGTCGTCGTGCGAGACGTAGGCGCCCGAGCGCAGCAGCTTGAGCACCGGCGCGGAGAGCTGCGGCACGTCGGCGAAGACGTCGGCGACGGCGTCGAACCAGGCACTGCCGCCGGCGCTGACGATGATCTCGCGCTCCGCGGCGGGTGTGCTCTCCGCGGCGACCTCGGCGAAGTGGCCCGCGGCGTCCAGGTCGGCCGCCAGGGTGGTCAGCCGCCGCAGGTAGGCGCGGACGGTGCGGGGCCCGGCGTCCGGGACCTCGCCCTCGTACCCGGCGACACCCACCAGGCGCAGGGTCCGCACGCCGGCCACCGCCTGAGCCACCCGCACGCACTCGGCCTCGGTGCGGGCACCGGTGCGCGCGGCCTCGCCGGCGCCCAGCTCCACCACCACGTCCACCGGACGTGCCGAGCCGGCCGCGCGCAGCGCCTGGTCCATCAGCTCGACGCCGCGGACGGAGTCGACGTAGCAGGCGAAGCGGAACTCCGGGTCGGCGTCGAGTTCGCCGGCCAGCCAGTGCAGCGCCGCCGCGTCGACCAGCTCGTTGGCGAGGAAGATCCGCTGCACGCCGAACGCGCGGGCCACCCGGGCCTGGTGCGGGACGGCCACCGTGACGCCCCAGGCACCGTGGGCGACCTGGCGGGCGAAGAGCTGCGGGGCCATGGAGGTCTTGCCGTGCGGGGCGAAGGCCAGACCGTGGCGCACGGAGTAGCGCTCCATGAGGGAGAGGTTGTGCTCGACCGCTTCGGCGGAGAGGGCCAGCACCGGGGTGGTGAAGCCGCCGGTGAACAGGTTGCGGCGCTCGGCTGCCAGCTCGCCGACCGTGCGGCCCGCCGCCTGAGGGGGGAGGCCCTTGAAGCGGTGGTCGACCTTCTCCTCCGCGAGCGCGCGCAGAGCCTCCTCCATGGCGGCGGGGACCGGCGGCATGCCGTCGCCCGTGCTCCCCGGGGCGGTGTCGGCCGACCGGGCGGCGTCGTCGGGGTGAGCGGCGGCCATGGGGCGCCTCCTTGCGTCCGTGTTGCATTCTCTGCAACGCCCATTGCGTGTATCGCTTAACGCTGTCTAACATCCGACCCGTTACCCGGTCAACGGCCGGGAGGCGGCCCCGGAGCGCCGCCGGACCCGCCCCCACGGAATGGACGGCCATCGTGACCACGCCTGAGCCCCTGCCCCCGCACCGCCTCGAAACGGGTGGGCGCGGCGCGGGCACCGCCGCTCAGGCGCCCGCGGCCGGCGCCGAGGGCGTGGAGGTCGTGTGCCTGGGTGAGTCGATGGTCACGTTCCTGCCGGCCACCCCCGGACGGCTCGCCGACGTGCCCTCCTTCGACCGCGTCATCGGCGGCGCCGAGTCCAACGTGGCCTGCCTGCTGGCCCGCGCCGGCCACCGGGCGCGCTGGGTCTCGCGCGTGGGCACCGACGGCTTCGGCGACCACCTCCTGGAGCAGATCGCCGCCCACGGCGTCGACGTCGACCACGTCCAGCGGGACCCGCGCCGCCCCACCGGCATCTACTTCCGCACGGCCGGCGAGCGTGCCACCGGCGCCGAGGGCGAGCCCCGCACCGACGCCGAGCCCGCCGCACCGGAGGCCCGGCCGCAGGACGCCGCGCCCGCGCTCGCCGAAGTCGTCTACTACCGCGCCGGCTCCGCGGCCTCCGCCATGACACCCGACACCCTGGACCCGGCGGCCCTCGCCGGCACCCGCGTCGTCCACGTCACCGGCATCACCGCGGCGCTCTCCGACGGCTGCCTGGCGGTGCTGCGCACCCTCGCCCGCCGCACCGAGGGCCGCCCGCTGCTCTCCTTCGACGTCAACTACCGCGTCGGGCTCTGGCAGGCCGCCGCCGACCGGGCCGCCGAGGCGCCCACCGGAGGCGAAAGTGCCGGGCCCGCCGTCCTCCTGGAGCTGGCCCGCGGCTGCGACCTGGTCTTCGTCGGCGAGGACGAGGCCGAGGCGGCCTGGGGGCTGTACGGGCCGGACGCCGTGCGCGAGGCCCTGCCCGAACCCGAGCAGCTCGTCGTCAAGCAGGGCCACGAGGGCGTCACGGTCTACCGGCGGCAGCCCGACGGCGGTGACGAGGTGACCTTCGTGCCGGCGCTCAAGGTCGACGTCGTGGTGCCCGTCGGGGCCGGTGACGCGTTCGCCGCCGGCTACCTCTCGGCGACCCTGCGCGGCCTGCCCGTGCGCGACCGCGTCCGCCACGGCCACCTGATGGCCGCGGCCTCCCTCACCGTCCCCGGCGACCTGGGCGTGCCGCCCGCCCGCGCCCACGCCGACGCGCTGGCGGCCCTGGACGACCAGGCGTGGGGCGCGCTGCGGCTCGGGCCGGGCTGGACCGAACACCCCGTCGCCGTCCCGACACCCGTGGAGGTTCCGGCACCATGAGCCAGACAGTCGACCGCGCGCTGCGCATCCTGCCGCTCCTCGCCGAGGGCCCGGCCGGCCTCGAACAGGTCGCCACCGCCCTGGAGGTGCACAAGTCCACCGCGCTGCGGCTGCTGCGCACCCTCCATGAGCACGGCCTGGTCCACCGCCAGCCCGACCAGCGCTACCGGCTGGGCGCCCGCCTCTTCGCGCTGGCCTCGCAGGCGGTGGAGAACCTCGACGTCCGCGAGATCGCCCACCCCCACCTCGTCGAACTCAACGAGAAGTGCGGCCACACCGTCCACCTCGCCGTGTACGAGGAGAACGAGGTGCTCTATATCGACAAGGTCGACAGCCGCTACCCGGTCCGCATGTACTCGCGGGTCGGCAAGCCCGTGGCGATCACCGTGGCGGCCGTCGCCAAGCTGCTCCTGGCCGATCTGCCCGAGCCGGAGCGCCGGGCGATCGCCGAGCGGCTCGACTACCCTCGCTACACCCCCCGCTCGATCACCGATGCCCCGGCCTTCCTGGCCGAACTGGCGCAGGTGCGCGAGCAGGGCTGGGCCACCGACCTCGGTGGCCACGAAGAGTCCATCAACTGCGTGGGCGCGCCCGTCCGGGGAACGGACGGGCGGGTCGTCGCCGCGATGTCGGTCTCCGCACCGAACGTCGTGGTGTCCGCCGAAGAACTCCTCAGCCTCCTCCCGCTGGTGCGGCGGACCGCCGACGCCATCAGCCGGGAGTACTCCGGTAACCCCCCTACCAAGGAAGACCGATCATGAGCGACCAGCTCCCCAAGACCGCGCTGACCCCCGCGACCCACACGGTCCCGCCGGCCAAGTTCTCCCACGGCGTCAAGAAGGGCAACATCCTTCAGGTCGCCGGGCAGGTCGGCTTCCTGCCCGCCGTGGAGGGCCAGGCGCCCACCCCGGCCGGCCCGACGCTGCGCGAGCAGACCCTCCAGACCTTCGCCAACGTCAAGGCGATCCTGGAGGAGGGCGGCGCCTCCTGGGACGACGTGATGATGATGCGCGTCTACCTCACGGACGTCGACCACTTCGCCGAGATGAACGAGATCTACAACGAGTACTTCGCCGCCGAGGGCCTCAAGGAGGCTCCCGCGGCCCGTACGACGGTGTACGTGGGCCTGCCCAAGGGCCTGCTCATCGAGATCGACGCGCTCGCCGTCCTGGGCTGACCCTCCGGCGGTGACGGCCGGCCCGCGGCCGGCCGTCACCCGCACCGGACAGGCAGCGAGGGGCCCGGTACCGCCCGGCCCCTCACCCCGTCCCGCACCACCCGGCGCCCCGGCGCCTCCCCGGTCCCGAAGTGCTCCGCGCCCAGGGGCCGCCCCCGACCGCCCGGTCCGCCCCGCCCGCACCGGGGCCGGCCCGGCCACCGGGCCCGCCGTACCCGGCGCCCGCGGCAACGCAGCCGCAGCGAGGGACGCAGCCCCACAAGGGCCCCGTCCCGCCCGGACGGCTCCAGGCCCCACCGCGCCCCCGGCGCACCTCCTGACCACCCCCCGGTCCCCCGGCTCCCGCGCTGCGGTGGCCCCTACCCGAAAACCCCCGCCGGCCCGGTCTGCCGACCGTGACCTTCCGCCCGGAAATCCCTGCCTGACAACGGAGTCACCCCATGCCCCTCGCAGCCGCGGCAGCCAAGGCGCCGCCACACACCGGGGGCCTGTTGGCCCTGATACCCGGCACCGCCGGACTGCTGACCGTCGCCGCGCTCGGCATCCTGCTGTTGCTGTTCCTGATCATCAAAGTGCGGCTGCAGCCCTTCGTGGCGCTGCTGGCCGTGTCGGTCGCCGTCGGCCTGGGGGCCGGCCTCTCCGTGACCGAACTGTTCGGCACCGTGCAGAACTCCGACGTGAAGTCCATGATCGAGAGCGGCATGGGCGGCACCCTCGGCCACATCTCGATCATCATCGCCCTGGGCACCATGCTCGGCGCGGTGCTGGAGGTCTCGGGCGGCGGCGAGGTCCTCAGCGGCCGGCTGCTGGACCTCTTCGGTGAGAAGCGCGCCCCGATCGCCATGGGGCTGACCGGTCTGATCTTCGGCATCCCGGTCTTCTTCGACATCGGCATCTTCGTGCTCGCCCCGATCGTCTACGCGGCGGCCCGGCGCGGCGGCAAGTCGATGCTGCTGTACTGCCTGCCGCTGCTCGGCTCCCTGTCGATGACCCACGCGTTCCTGCCGCCGCACCCCGGCCCGGTGGCCGCGGCCGGCCTGTTCCACGTGGACCTCGGCTGGATCATCATCATGGGCCTGCTCTGCGGCATCCCCGCGGTGCTCGCCACCTGGGCCTGGGCGGCCTGGATCGGCAAGCGGATCTTCGTGGAGATCCCGCAGGACATGGTCGAGGCGGCCGAGGAGGCCAAGGAGGCCGTCGCCGCCGAACAGCGGGCGGCCGGCGTCACCCCGCGGGAGAAGCCGGTCTCGCTGGGCGTGGTCCTCACCATCATCGCCATCCCGCTGGTGCTGATCCTGCTGTCGACCTTCTCCTCCATCGCGATGGACCCCAGCCACCTGCGGTCGGTCTTCCAGTTCTTCGGCACGCCCTTCGTCGCGCTGACCCTGGCACTGCTGGCCGCCTACTACCTGCTGGGCATCCGCCGCGGCTGGTCGCGCAAGTCGCTGGAGCAGGTCTCGACCGCCTCCCTGAAGCCGGTCGGCAACATCCTGCTCGTGGTGGGCGCCGGCGGCATCTTCGGCGCGGTCCTCCAGGGCAGCGGGGTCGCCGGTGCGCTCTCGGAGACCTTCCACAGCGTCGGCCTGCCGGTGATCCTCCTGGCGTACCTGCTCTCGCTGGTGCTGCGCGTCGCCCAGGGCTCGGCCACCGTCGCCATCGTGACCACCGCCGGCATCGTCGTGCCGCTGGTGGCGGGCCAGGGCTTCTCGCAGCCGCACCTGGCGCTGGTCATCATGGCCATCTCGGCCGGTTCGATCTTCGCCTCGCACGTCAACGACGGCGGGTTCTGGATGGTCGCCAAGTACTTCGGCATCTCCGAGCGGGACACGCTGATGACCTGGACGGTGCTGGAGTCGGTCCTCTCCGTCGCGGGCTTCGTGGTGGCGGCGGTGGTGAGCCTCTTCGTCTGACCGGCGCCCCGTCCGGTGACGGAGAAGACGTCGCCGGCCGGGGCAGCACGGGCCGGGCCCCGGTGCGGGGTGCCGGCACCGGCCCGGACGGGCACCGCACGACGGCCCGTCACCCGCCCTCCGGGGCGCGGTGGCGGGCCGTCGCCGTGCACCGGGAGCCGGGAGCCGGGAGCGGGGGCGCCGGGGCAGGGCTCCGCGGTTCCGTGCCGCGTCCGGACAGACGGGCGGCCCGTCCCGGTGGCGGGTGCGTACTCCGGTGGTTTCCGGGCGTGTTGGGGAGGCGGGGTGGTCAACTCGCTGTCGGTACACCGACAATGCGTTCACCCTTCACCGCCCGAGGCGCCCTCCGGCCCCCGGGCACAGTCGAGAGGACCCCCACATGCGCAAGCCTCTCCTCGGCGTGCTGAGCGCCGTCGCCCTGAGTGTCGCCGCCTTCGCCGGCGGCACCGGGACGGCCGTCGCCGCATCCCGGCCGGCGGCCCCGGCCGCCTCCCCGGCGACCGCCACCAAGGCGGCGGTGAACTTCGCCGGTACCGTCGCCCTCAGCAACTGCTCGGGCTCCCTGATCCGGCTGCCCGACTCCCAGCCCGGCGACCCCGGGCTCGTCCTGACCAACGGCCACTGCCTGGAGAGCGGCTTCCCGGCGGCCGGCGAGGTCATCACCGACCAGCCCTCCAGCCGCACCTTCACGCTCCTGAACGCCTCCGCCGGCAGCGCGGGCACCCTCCGCGCCGACCGGGTCCTCTACTCGACGATGACCGACACCGACATCACCCTCTACCACCTCAACCGCAGCTACGCGCAGATACAGCAGTCCACCGGCATCGCCCCGCTGACGCTCTCGGCCTCCCACCCCGTGCAGGGCCACAGGATCAGCGTCGTCTCCGGCTACTGGAAGAAGATCTACAACTGCGCCGTGGACGGTTTCGCCTACCGGCTCAAGGAGGGCGACTGGACCTGGAAGGACTCCGTCCGCTACACCTCCGGCTGCGAGGTCATCGGCGGCACCTCCGGCTCGCCCGTCATCGACCAGAGCACCGGCCAGGTGACCGCGGTCAACAACACCATCAACGAGAGCGGCGAGCGCTGCACCGTCGACAACCCGTGTGAGGTCGACGAACAGGGCGCCGTCACCGTCCGCCAGAACGTCGGCTACGCCCAGGAGACCTACCTGATCCCGGCCTGCTTCGGTGCCGGCAACGCCCTGGACCTCGACGCCGCCGGCTGCACCCTCCCCAAGCCCGCAGCCGCCCGCCGCTGACAGGCGCCCCGCACCGGGCCGCGGCGCTCCGGACGGGCGCGAGGACCTGACCCTCCCGCGCCGGGCACGGACCGCCGCGGCACCGACCGCCGCGGCGCGGGCCCACCCGGCCCCGTCGCGACGGCAGCACGTCGGCCGACCGCCCCGGCCCGGGGCCCGACAGCACGTCGGCCGGCCGTCCCCGTGCCGCGTCCCGGCGGGGGTGAGCGCGCCTCCCGCCGGGCAGACGACCGTCATGAGGACCTCCACCGGACGGGCACCACTCGCGGCCGCCGGCGGCCTGCTGCTACTCGCCCTGGGCACGGCAGGCTGCGCCGGCACCGACTCCGGCACCGTGCCGCACGGCCCCCCGGGTGCCTCACCGGGCCGGCGTCAACTGCCCGCCGGCGGCCACCTGATCGTCACCACCGAGGGCGGGGTGCGGCTGGTCGGCTCGGCGGGACACGGGGTGACGGTGGCCGGTGGGACGAAGGCGGACTGGAGTGGCGAGGGGGCAACCCGCACCCTGGACCTGCCGTGCGGCCAAGCCGACCGGGACGCCTGCTCCGGCGTCTCCGTCGTCCATGTGCCCTCGGACGCCTCCGTGACGGTGCGGGCCCGTACCGCGGGCGTCGACGTCAGCGACGTGCACGGCTCGCTCGACCTCACCACGGTCGACGGGGACGTCACCGTCGAGGACGCGGGCCGCTCCCACGGCACCGACCGGCTCACCACCCGCAACGGCTCGGTGCGCGTCGTCGGCCTGGGCGGCGGGAGGATCGAGGCCCAGACCGTCAACGGCGATGTCGAACTGGCCTGCGCCACCTCCCCGACGGCGGTGCGCGGCGTCACCCGCAACGGCTCCGTCCGCCTCGCCCTCCCCGCCACGGCCCCCTCCTACCTCACCGAAGCGACCACCGTGAACGGCACCGCCACCGTCGAGGTGCCCGCACGCGGCGCGGACGGCCACCGGCTCACCCTGCGCACCGTCAACGGGGACGTCGAGGCGCACCGGGGCTGAGGGGAGGTCTGCCGCGACCGGCGACCGGCGACCGGCGACCGGCACGCGGCGGGTGCGACCGGTGGCGGCAGGCCGGACCCGTGCCCGGACACCGCTCAGGCCCCGGGCGTGGGTTCCGGGGCCTGACGGTGTGGGGGGTGGGCCTGTCGGTGGTGCTGTGCGGGGAGGGCCGTGGGCCGTGGCGCGGCCGTCCCGCAACCCGCCCGCCCGTGCCGCCTCGGGGCGCTGCGGGCGGGGAGCCGGGTCAGGACAGGCCGTGGACGTGCGGTCCGACGGCGCTCGACCAGGCGTTGCCGCTGCTCGCGTCCCAGTTGGTCGACCAGGTCATCGCGCCCCGCAGACCCGGGTAGGTCTTCGAGGGCTTGAAGGAGCCGCAGCCGGTGCCCTTCGTCAGGCAGTCGAGGGCCGCGTTGACCACGGAGGGGGAGACGTAGCCGCTGCCTGCCGCCGAGGTGCTCGCCGGAACGCCGAGGCCGACCTGCGAGGGGGAGAGACCCCCTTCGAGCTGGATGCAGGCAAGTGCCGTGAGGAAGTCCACCGAGCCCTGCGAGTACACCTTGCCGTCGCAGCCCAGCATCGAACCGCTGTTGTAGTACTGCATGTTGACGACCGTCAGGAAGTCCTTGACGCCCAGCGCGGTCTTGAAGTACTCGGTCCCGGTGGACTGCATGTCGATCGTCTGCGGGGCCATCGTGACCACCGCCTGCGGGTGGGCCGAGTGCACTGCCTTGAGGGCCTGCGTCATGTAGGTGGAGTTCAGGCCGTTCTCCAGGTCGATGTCGACGCCGTCGAAGCCGTACTCGTCCATCAGGCCGTTGACCGAGTCCGCGAAGGCGGTCGCCGAGGCGGAGTCGCTCACCGAGACCGACCCCTTCTCCCCGCCGACCGAGATGACCACCGACTTGCCGGCGGCCTGTTCCGCCTTGATGTCGGCCTTGAAGTCGTCGACGGAGGCGTACCCGACGGCCGGGTCCAGGTTGAAGGTCACCGCGCCCGGCGTGGAGGTGGCGTCGGCGAAGGCCACCGCGATGATGTCGTAGTCGTCGGGCACGTCCCGGAGTTTCTGGACGGCCGCGCCGTTGTCGAAGTTCTGCCAGTAGCCGGTGACGGCGTGGGCGGGGGCGGCCGCCGCGGACCGCCCGGCCGGCGTCTTCGCCGGAGCCGCGGTGGCGCCCTGGGCGGAGAACAGCCCGGCGGCGGCCAGCGCGGCCACCGCCAGGGAGGCGAGCAGGCCCCGGCCGGCCCCGCGGGAGGACCTCTTGCGCCGTTGCCGGGCGGACCGGTCGCCGGTGGTGGAAAGGGCTCCGGCCGGGCGGCCGGGGAGCGGGTCGACTGCGTGTCCGGGCGCGAGTGCGCGTGCCAAAGCGGCCTCCGTGGGGGGAAGTTGGCAGGTCTGCGGTGCACGCTCAGGGGCCCCTGTGCTGCCGTACAACGTGGTCCAGACCAATGAGCATGTCAATAGCCCGGGCGGAATCCACCCCTCAACCGGGCAGCGGCACCCGCCCCGCCCGGCGCCCCCGGGCGGCTGCGCGGCGGCGCCGTTCCACCGTCCTCGCTGGTGATCGCCCTCCGCCCGCCGGTCCCGGTGGTCGAGACGAGTCCCCCAGAACGTGTTCTCTCGGACGTATCTCGTCGTTACAGTGCTGAGGAAGAGACGGAAGTCCGACGCCGCGTCGACCACCGCGGCACCGGACGGGGGCGGAACAGCCGGACCACCGCACGGCCCAGGCCGTCGTGGTCCCAGGAGGGGAGGGTGCGACGTGCCGACCGCCGTGGCTGTCACCAGTTCCGACCTCGCCCTGCCCGCCCTGGACCGGCAGACCCCGCCCGCCGTCGTGCTGCGCGCCCCCGAGGCCCAACCCCTGGACGAGGCATGGGAGGAGACGCAGGCGTTACTGCACCACCACGGGCACCTCGTCGTCCTGTACTCCGCCGTCTGCCCGCCCCGCCACGTGCGCCGGCTGCACGCCCTGCGCACCCTCGCCGACAGCGCGCGCATGGCCATCGTCCCGCTGGACCTGCCGCCGCTCGCGGTGGCGGTCCTCGCGCGCCAGCTCCGGGAGCTCTCGCCCTACGGCATCAGCCCCGGCGTCCTGGCCTGTTCGGCACGGCTGCTGGCCCACTACGTCCACACCGGCGCCGTCCTGGGCAGCCTCAGCGGCCTGGACCGGCTGGACGTGGACCTCCGCGCCCACCTGCGCTCCTGGCTGCCCGGCAGCTCCTTCGTCGCCCTCGCGCACCCCGAGCCGCACCTCGTCCCGCTGGACCGCGGCCACCCGCCGGAGGCCCTTCCCGCACCCGGCCACGCGGTCTCCCTCACCCTGGCCCGCGGCCAGTCGCACAGCGACTGGGTCCGCACCGACCTCGGCCGGGTCTGGCAGGCGTACACCACCCACGAGGTGCCGCTGCCCGTCGAGTCCACCGCGTGGTGGGGCACGAACAAGCTCGTGGAGTTCGTCGCCGCGCTCCCCGACCTCTCCGTCCTCCACCAACTGGTCACCTCGGTGCGCCGCGAGGAGTGCGGCTGGTGCGGCGCCGAACTCATCGGCGACCACTGCGCGTTCTGCGCCACTCCGGTACCCCGCGAGGACGAGCCGCACCCCCCGGCGCCGGAGCCGAAGCGGTCCGCGCCGGCCACCCGGCCCCCCCGCCCGGACCAGGAGGCGACCGCACCCGGCGGTGCCCCCGCACCCCACCCGGCCGAGCCGTCCTGGCCGGGCGTTGCCCAGCCCGTGGCCGTGCCCCAGGGCGCCTTCGGACCCTGGACCGGCGCCACCGACACCCCGCCCGCCACGTCCTTCCCCGCAGGCCACGGCGAGGGCGGTGACCGGTACGTGGCCAACGGGAGCGCCGGCCCCGGGAGCAGGAGCCCCTGGGACGGTACGGCCCCGGGGCAGCACGGTGCGGCTGGCGGGCAGCACGGGGCCGCCGGTGGCCAGGACGGTGTGAACGGGCGCGGTCGTCAGCAGCCGACGGGGGAGTGGCCGGGGAGCGCGCCCCGGCCCGCGGAGGGCTCCACGTGGCCCGCCCCGGCCGGCCGACCCGCGGATTCCGCCGCCTCCGCCGCCACTGCCGTGGCCCCGGCCGCTGACGTCACCCCGGTCGGCCCCGCCGCTTCCGCCGGTGCCGCCGTTTCCCTTGCCCCCACCGGCCCCGATGGCCCCACCGGCCCCAGTGGCCTCGACGGTTCCGACCGGCCCGGCGGCCCCGCTGGTGCCCAGGGCCCGGGAGCGCCCACGGGGCCCACCGTCCTCGGATCCGCACTCGAACACCGCGGTCTGTCCCCGGTGGCTCCCACCGGCGTCCCCACCGGACAGGTGCCCCTCCCGCCCCCGGCCGCAGCCCTGCCTGCCCCCCTGCCGCCTGCCGCCGACCCGGCCGGGCCCTCGCCCCTCGCCGCTCCCCCGCCTCCCACCGCCCCTGCCGCCCCGCCGTTCCCGCAGACGACCGAGGCCGCCACACCTCCGCCCACGCCGGCGTACCCCGCCCCGCCCCGCCCCACGACGGCTGACACCCCGGGCGCGGCCGACGCCCCCCGGACCGCCGCCACCGCCCCCAGGGCCGACGCCACCCCCGAGGCCCGCGCCCTCCGCAAGCCCGCAACCAGCCCCGGTACGCCGCTGCCGGCCCCGCCCGGAGCAGTCGAACCGGCCGCCGCCGCGGAGGCGGACGGGCCGCCGGCTGCGGCGCAGGGCGGCGCAGCGGGGACGCCCCGCCGGGCACTGCGCACCCCGTTCGCCGTACCGACGACGTTCGACGGCGGACCCGGCGTCAAGGCCGACCCCGCCGCCGCCCGGCACGTACCGCCCTACGCCCCCTCCTTCACCTCGCGCCACGCGCCCCTGCCGGCCGGGCACCGCGGACAGCAGAAGCAGACGCACCCGCCGGACACCCCGCACAGCCCCGGCCCGGCCCGCGAACTGCCCGAGGCCGCCGCGCCGGAGCCCCCCGGCCCCGCCACGCAGCCGCGCGCCCTCCACCTCCCCACCGCCCCGCGCGGCCCGGCGGAGGGGCTGCGCGCCAGGCAGACGCCGGGCAGAGGGGACACCCCCCGATGACCGTCCGCCCGGCTCCCCCCGCGGGGCCGCCCGCCCGCGCGTCCCGGCGCCCCCCGGCCGCCCCGCCACCGCCGGCCGTCCCACCACGACGCGCCCCGTCCCCGCCCGTCCCCCCGCCGTCCGCCCCGATCGAGGTCCGCCACCCATGAACTCTCGCCAGCGCCGCGGAGTGATCCTGCTGCTCCTGTCGGTCCTGTGCGCCATCGGCGTGTTCGTCGGCGTGCTGTCGATCGTCAGCGACGTCGAGTCCAAGGTCGGCCCGGAGGTCACCGCCTACCGGCTGAAGGGGAACATCGCCCCCTACCAGAGCGTGGACCCGGCCCAGTTCGAGAAGGTCGCCATACCGAAGCGGTGGCTGCCGAGCACCGCCGTCACCGACCTCGACGCCGTCCGCGGCAAGATCGCCGTGACCGAACTGCACAAGGGCTCCCTGCTCCAGGACGACATGGTCGTGGCGCGCCCCGCGCTCAAGCCGGGCCAGCAGGAGATCGCCATCATGATCGACGCGTCCACGGGCGTCGCCGGCAAGATCACGCCCGGTTCCCGGGTCAACATCTACGCCACCTTCGAGGGCAAGCGCACCGAGGACGAACCGGTCTCCAAGGTCATCGTGGCCGACGCGCACGTGCTGGCCGTCGGCAAGCTCACCTCGCTCGACACCGCCCCGCCGGAGGACACCGGCAGCTCGGCGCGCCGCACCGGCGAGTCCGTGCCCATCACCTTCGCCCTGGACACCAAGGACGCCCAACGCGTCGCCTACGCCGAGTCCTTCGCCACCCACGTCCGCCTCGCGCTGGTCGCCCCCGGCGGATCGGACACCATCGCACCGGGCGACCGCACCTACACCCTCGACGGCGACAAGTGAGCGGGAGCAGCACGTGACCCTCCGCATCCTCCCGGCCGTGGCCGACCCCGACGTCGGGCACGCCCTCGCCACCCTCCTGGACCGGCTGCCCGAAGCCCGTCTGGAGGCGCCCGCCGCCGACTCCACCGCCCTGCTCGACCGCCTCGGCCGGAGCGGTCAGGGCCCCGACGGCTTCCGCGGGGCCGCCGAGGCGCTGCCGGAGGTCGTCCTCGTCCACGAACGCATCGGCCCCGCACCGGCCCTGGAACTCATCACCGAGATCACGCAGCGCTTCCCCACCGTCGGCGTCGTCCTGCTCACCACCGACCCGGGCCCGGCGACGTTCGCCGCCGCCATGGACGCCCGGGCCCGCGGCCTCGTCGCGCTGCCCCTCACCTTCGACGAACTCGCGGCCCGCGTCACCGCCGCGGGGGAGTGGGCCGCCGGCCTCCGTGCCCACCTCGGCGGCCAGGAGAGCGCCGCCGGGCCGCCCAGCACCCTGGTGACCGTCTCCGGAGCCAAGGGCGGGGTCGGCACCACCGTCACCGCCGTCCAACTCGCCCTCGCCGCCCTGGCCCAGGGACGCAGCGTCGCCCTCGTCGACCTCGACCTCCAGGCCGGCGACGTCGGCGCCTACCTCGACGTGCGGTTCCGCCGCTCGATCGCCGACCTCGCCGGCATCCGCGACGTCTCCCCCCGCGTCCTGCAGGACGTCCTGCACCGCCACCACACCGGCCTGGACGTCCTGCTCGCCCCGGAGAACGGGGAACGCGGCGAGGAGGTCGACGACCGCACCGCCCGCCAGGTCCTGGCCGGACTGCGCGCCCGCCACGCGGTCGTCGTCGCCGACTGCGGCAGCCAGATGCAGGCCGCCAACGCCGCCGCCGTCGAACTGGCCGACACCGCCCTGCTGGTCACCACCCCGGACGTGGTGAGCGTCCGGGCCGCCAAACGCCAGGTCGGGCTCTGGGAGCGGCTGCGGGTCCGCCGCCCCGAGACCACCACCACCGTCGTCAACCGCCTGGTCCGCAGCACCGAGATCACCCCGGCCCTGGTCGCCCGCACCACCGGCACCACCGTCACGCGCACCCACGTGCCCGCCGGGTTCCGCGAACTCCAGCCGCACGTCGACGCCGGCCGGATGCAGGACCTCGACGGACGCTCGGCCGTCCGCCAGGCACTGTGGACCCTCGCCGAGGAACTCGGCCTCGGCCACGACCGCACCGGCCAGGGCCCCCGCAACGGCGGCCGCGGCAACCACCGCGCCCGCCCCACCCTGACCGGCCGCCGCGGCAAGGCACTGCCCGCCGCGGTCCCGCCACCCCACGGCCCGGTCGGGCCCCACCCGGGACGGTAGCGATGGCCACGGCGGCGGTCATCCGAGCACGCGGCACCGCGCGGACGCGAGGCCGCGGCCCCGCCACGGACGGCCCCGGCACCGGCGGGAGCGCGCACGGCCGCAGGCAGCGGCGGAGGACGGCCGCCCCCGGCGGCAGCCGGGACGCGCGCGCCCGCAGCGCGGGGCGGGGCACGGTCACCGGAGCACCCGACAGCGGACAGGTCGCCGTGGAGTTCCTCGGCATGCTGCCGCTGATAGCCGCCGTGCTGGTGGCGCTCTGGCAGCTGGTGCTCGTCGGCTACGCCTACTCCCTCGCCGCGCACGCCGCCGACCGCGGCGCCCGGGCCGGCGCGGCGAGCGAGGGCGGCGCCGCCGCCTGCCAGACCGCCGCCACCCGCGACATCGGCGCCGCCTACGCCCCCGAACCGAGCTGCGGCCCCAGCGGCGACCTCTACCGGGCGACCGTGTCGATCCACGTGCCGCTGCTCTTCCCCGGCGCGGGCAGCCTGCCGTGGACGGTGACCGGCGACGCCGGCGCGGTCCGGGAGGAGACCCGACCATGAGCCGACGACAGCCGCTCGCAGCCCCGCACCGGACGAGGCACCGGCCCCGGCCCCTCTGGCCCGGCCGGGGCCGCCCCGTCCGTCCTGCCCGCGACCTGGGCCAGGCGTCGCTCGAATTCCTCGGGTTCCTCCCGGTCCTGCTCGCCGTGGGCCTCGCCGTCGTCCAACTCGGTCTCGCCGCCTACGCCGTGCAGCAGGCGGGCACCGGCGCCCGGGCCGCGGCCCGCGCCGCCACCCTCGACCGCCCGGCGGCCCCCGCCGCGGCCGGGCGGGACGCCATGACCGGCTGGGTCGCCGACCGTGCGACCGTCACCGGCGTCCCCTGTGCCCCGGGGGCGGGCAGCTGCACGGCCACCGTCACCGTCGCCATCCCCTCCCTGCTGCCCGGCTTCTCCGACCTCGGCCACGCCACCCGCAGCGCCACCATGCCCATGCCACCGCACCACACCACCTTCCCGCCGTGACCCCCACGACCGCCGCGCCCCGACCCCGGCCGCGCCACCGCTGCCCACCGCCACCCCCTCGACCCCGCCCACCCCACGCCCCGGAAGGAGGCCCCGCCCGATGAGCCTGAGGTCCCGCATCGCCAGCCCCGAAGCCGCGGAGGCGGCAGGCCGCCACGACGGGCACCTCGTCGCCGTCTACCGCGCCAAGCTGCTGGAGGAGATCGACCTCGCCGAGATGTCCTCGCTCAGCGCGGAGGAGCGACGGGGCCGCCTGGAACGCGTCCTCGGCCACCTCATCAGCCGCGAGGGCCCCGTCCTGTCCACCGACGAACGCGCCCGGCTGGTCCGCCGCGTCGTCGACGAGGCACTGGGCCTGGGCGTCCTCGAACCGCTGCTGGAGGACCCCACCGTCACCGAGATCATGGTCAACGGGCCCGACCAGGTCTACGTGGAACGCGCCGGACGCGTCGAACTCGTCCCCGTCCGCTTCGCCTCGCACGAGCAGCTGATGCAGACCATCGAGCGCATCGTCTCGGCCGTCAACCGCCGCGTGGACGAGTCCAACCCGATGGTGGACGCGCGCCTCCCCACCGGCGAACGCGTCAACGTCATCATCCCGCCGCTGGCCCTGAACGGCGCCACCCTCACCATCCGCCGCTTCCCCCGCGCCTACACGCTCGCCGAACTCGTCGGCATGGGCACCCTCGACGAGCTGACGGTCATGCTGCTGGCCGGCCTGGTCCGCGCCCGCTTCAACCTCGTCGTCTCCGGACCCACCGGTGCCGGCAAGACCACCCTGCTCAACGCCCTCTCCGGCCTCGTCCCCGAGGGCGAGCGCATCATCACCGTCGAGGACGCCGCAGAACTCCAGCTCCAGCAGACCCACGTCATCCGCCTGGAATCGCGCCCACCCAACGTCGAGGGCAAGGGCCGGGTCACCATCCGCGACCTCGTCCGCAACTCCCTGCGCATGCGCCCCGACCGCATCATCGTCGGCGAGGTCCGCGGCGGCGAGACCCTCGACATGCTCCAGGCCATGTCCACCGGCCACGACGGCTCCCTGGCCACCGTCCACGCCAACAGCTGCGAGGACGCCCTGATGCGGCTCCAGACCCTCGCCTCCATGTCGGAGGTGAAGGTGCCCTACGAGGCGCTCCGCGACCAGATCAACAGCGCCGTGGACTGCGTCGTCCAGCTCACCCGCCACGCCGACGGCTCCCGACGCGTCAGCGAGGTCACCATCCTCGACTCCCGCGGCCCCGAGCCCTACCGCCTCGCCACCGTCTGCCGCTTCGAGGCCGAGCCGCCGAGCGCCGACCGCACCGTCCGCGGCCGCTTCCGCCACCTCCCGCTGCCCCGCAGCGTCGCCGCCCGCCTCCACCTGGCCGGCGAGACCCCGCCCCCCGGCTACGAGGTCGCCGCCCACCCCGACCACCTCGCCGTACGCCACGCCCCCGCCCCGGGCTGACCGCGGCCCCCGCCGCCTGCCCCCGACCGCAACCCGTTCGCACCCCCACCAGACCCACGAGACCCCACGAGACCCCACGAGACCCCACGAGAGAAAGAGGCTGGAGAACCCCGTGGACACCACGCACGCCCTCGGCCTGGCCGTACTCGGTGGCACCCTGCTGGGCGGTGCACTGGCCGTCGTCGGCGTCCGCGTCTACGGCGGCGGACGGGCCCAGCGCCGTGCGATCGTCGACCGCCTCAGCGACCACCCCACCACCCCGCTGACCGGCCGCCGCCGCCACTTCGCCGGCCTCGACCGCCGACTGCGGACCACCCGCCTGGGACGCGGCCTCGAACTGCGCCTGGCCGCCACCGGACGCGACGTCACCCCCGGCGAGTTCACCGCCGCGCTGCTCGCCGCCGTCGTCGTCCTGTGGATCGTCGCGCAGGCCGTCCTGGCCCCCTTCTTCGGCCCGCTCGCCGCCCTCGTCACCGTCTGGTCCGCCGTAGCGTTCCTCAACTGGCAACGCCAGAAACGCATCGAGCGCTTCATCAACCAGCTCCCCGAAC
Organism: Streptomyces sp. NPDC059740; assembly: GCF_042733155.1. Classification (NCBI taxonomy): domain Bacteria; kingdom Bacillati; phylum Actinomycetota; class Actinomycetes; order Kitasatosporales; family Streptomycetaceae; genus Streptomyces; species Streptomyces sp. NPDC059740. The sequence continues at coordinate 102,663 of NZ_JBHWGP010000017.1, forward strand.
TCGCCCGCATCCTCGCCAACGCCACCCAGGCCGGTCTCGCCCTGCGCACCGCCCTGGGCATGGCCGCCGACGAACTGGACGCGCCCGCCGGCGAGGAACTGGGCCGGGTCGCCGACAAGCTCGCCGTCGGCCAGTCCGTCGAGGACGCGCTCGGTGACCTCTCCACCCGCCTGCCCTCCCGCGAACTGGCCGTCCTGGTCTCCACCCTCGTCCTCTCCAACCGGGCCGGCGGTACCGTCGTCGGCTCACTGCGCAACCTCACCCGCACCCTGGAGGAGCGCAAGGAGACCCGGCGCGAGGTCCGCACCCAGCTCTCCCAGGTCGTCATCACCGCCTACGTCGTGCCCCTGCTGGGTCTGGGCACCCTGCTCCTCCTGGACCGCATCGCGCCCGGCACCGTCGACCGCATGACCTCCACCTTCCTCGGCCAGGCCGCCGTGGTCGCCGCCTTCGCCCTCTACGGCCTGGGCTTCTTCCTCATCCGCCGCCTCTCCCGGATCGACGTCTAGGGGCCCGCCACCATGACCAGCCTCCTCCCCTGGCTCGGGCCGCTGCTGGCCCTGCTGGCCGCCGCCTGTGTCGCGCTCGCCGGCTACGGCCTCTCGCTCTACCGCCGCGAGGCCCGGCTGCCCCCGGACCTCGCCGTCGCCCTGGAGGTCGGCGCCACCCGCACCTCCGCCGTCGGCTCCCTCGTCGACCGCACCGGCATGCGCTGGGCCCCGCTCGTCCTGCGGCTGATGGGCGAGCGCCGGGTGGCCCGCCTCCGCCGCCGCATCGACCTCGCCGGCAACCCCGGCGGCCTCACCGTCGACCGCTACGCCGCCCGCCGCGCCGTCTACGCCCTGCTCGGCACCGTCGGCGCCCTGGTCATGCTGGCCCGCTCCCAGTGGCTCCTCGCCCTCCTCATGCTGGCCTTCGGCGCGTTCTGGACGGAGGTGGGCATCTGGTCCGCCATCCGTCAGCGCCGCGACACCATCGAGCGCACCCTGCCCGACTTCCTCGACGTCCTCGCCGTCGTCGTCAGCGCCGGACTCGGTTTCCGCCAGGCCCTGGAACGCGTCGCCGAGAAGTACGAGGGCCCCTGGGCCGACGAACTGCGCATCACCCTGCGCCAGATGGACATGGGCGTCAGCCGCCGCGAGGCCTTCGACGAACTGCGCCGCCGCAACGACTCCGAACAGGTCGCCCAGTTCGTCACCGCGCTCCAGCAGGGCGAGGAACTGGGCTCACCCATCGTCGACACCCTCATCCAGATCGCCGCCGACATGCGCCGCACCGACGCCCAGAACGCCCGCCGCCGCGCCGCCCGCGCCGTCCCCAAGGCCACGATGGTCGTCACCGTGCTGATGGTCCCCGCGACCATGATCCTGCTCGTCGCTGCCTTCTTCCTCGGGTCGGGGACGGACTTCGGGTCGGTGCTGGGCGGATGAGGAGCGTGACGCCCCAATCCGAGGCGAGTCGCGCCGGGTTGGCGACGCCCGCCCCCTCCCCGGCCGCATATCGGTCCGATGACAACGCCTTCGCAAACGCAACCGTCTGTGCCACAGTGGTGACGCCACCGCGCCCCCGGCCCGGAGGAGCGGGCGAGCGACGACACCCGTCCGGCGGATGCGGCGAGGGGGAGGGGCGGTGACGCGCCACATGCCGAGCACCAGCCCGAGTACCAGCCCGAGAACTCTGCTGCACGCCGTGCCGAGGCGCCTCGTTCTCCGTGCGTCCGGTAGCGGGTTCCCCCGCGGCCTGACCCCCTCCCTGTCACACAAGTGCCTGATGCGTCACCTGTTACGCGGTTTCAGCCACCGACTCCCCAACTTCTCCTACTTGACGAGAGAATGGAACAAGTCGGACTGTTCCCGGACCGTGTTCCCGGCGTACGTTTCTCCTGTCGCGCCCACGCCGCCCGCGGACCGTCGCGACACCACGGGGACAGACCAGCCGGACCTCGACGGCCCGCGCGCCCTTGGAGGGGAAGACCATGCGGAAGCGGTTCTTGGGAGACGACCGGGGGCAGACCTCGGTCGAGTATCTGGGGATCATCGCTGTGGTGGTGTTGATCGTGATCGCGATCTCGGGGACGGATATCGGCGACACGATCTACAACGCGATCACCTCGAAGATCTCGCAGCTCCTCGGCTGACAGTCGGGACGATGGGCGGCGGCCACCGGGAGAGCGGGCAGGCTTTCCCGATCTATGTGGTCGCAGTGGCCGGTTTGTTGTTTCTGGCACTGGCGTTCTTCGCCGTGGGGCAAGCTTCAGCCTCTCGGAACGGTGCGCAGACCGCAGCGGATGCCGCTGCCCTCGCCGCCGCGCAGACGTATCGGGACCACCTCAGGACGGGCATCGCCGACGCGATCGAGCAGGGTGGCTCCCTCTCGGACGTCCTGCAGGGCATTCTGGGAGACACCTCCTCTTCCTGTGCCGACGCACAGTGGTATGCGAGCAGGAACGGAGCTGACGCGAGCTGTGGGCCGGAGTTCGGGCCGACACGGTTCGCCGTCCACGTCACCACTCGGAAACCCGTGGGGCGTTCTCTCGTCGCCATCACCTCCAGCGCCCACGCCACCGCAGACGCAGTTGCTGTAGTGAAGCCTCGGTGCACGGCGAAGAGCGCTTCCGCTGAAGACCCGAAGGCAGATGACAGCGAGAGCCGCGCGCGGCGGGAGAAGGGCAAGACGCCCCCACTCGTGGAACTCACTTGCGATGGCCGAGACTGGACCGTCGACCCTGAGAAGATCCATCTCCTGCCGGATGCCGCCGACCTGTTCTCTGTAGAACTGGCCCACTGATCGCGAGGGAAGAAATGAGCAGTCGACACGTCCGCGAACTCCTCGGGAAACTGGGGGCGGCAGTCGTTGTCGGGTCACTGACGTTCGCCCTTGTGTCCTGTGGTGACGAGAGCCCCGGGAACGGGGGCGGCAACAGGACTGATACGCCTTCGTCAGCTCCTCATACGTCTGCTGCTTCCGACCAGGAGAACGGCGACTCGTCGTCCGGTCAGGAGATCGCCGAACTCAAGGGAGCGAGTGGGGTCGTCCTGCGACTCACACAAGCCAAGCGCGACAACGGTGGCTTCGTCACGGTGAGCGGTGAACTGGAGAACACCTCAGGCAAGCTCCTACCGGGAGACTCGCGCTGGCGCGGAGACGAGACGGATGTCCGTAAACACGGCATCTCCCTTGCCGGTGCCACGTTGGTGGACGGCCAGGGGAAGAAGCGCTACTACGTCCTCCGCGACACCGAAGGCCGATGCCTGTGCACGACGGGTCTGGCCGTCCTCAAGGCAGACGAGAAACTCCCCGTCTTCATGCAGTTCCCCGCCCCGCCCAACGACGTCTCCGAGGTCAGCTTCGAGCTCCCCACCTTCCCGCCCGCAACCGTCCAGATCAGCGGGTGACGCCGCGATGACCGCCCGCCCCCGCCCGCTCGCCGTGGCCCTCCCCGCCCTCCGCAGAGGAGCCGTGCCCGCCGCCGCGGTCGTCCTCCTGCTGACCACCGCCCAGCCGGCCACAGCCGCCCCGAACGTCCCCTCCATCCCCATGGCCGACGGGGTGCCAGGCATCGTGGAGGACTCCAGCCCCCCGGTACCGCTGGACACGCACGACCCCGACCTCCGCATGGTCGAGGGCGCCACGCTTGCCCCTGCCAAGGTCCTCAACATCAAGTCGATCGTGGAGTCCGACGGTGGCGAGGAGCGCCGGCAGGACACCAACTCCAACGTCACCTTCGCCCTCCAGGCAGAGGTGCTGTTCGGCAAGGACAGCTCCAAGCTCGGCGGCGACGCGCGCTCCCGCATCGACACCATCGCCGCCGAGATCAAGAAGCAGAACGCCGAGCAGGTCCGCGTCTTCGGCTTCACCGACGATCTCGGCTCCTCCGCCCACGGCCTGGTCCTCTCCAAGGCCCGCGCCAACGCCGTCCAACGCGAACTGGCGACCAAGCTGGGCGCCACCGTCGCCTTCCAGATCCGCGGCTACGGCGAGCAGTACCCCATCGCCGACAACTCCACGGAGGACGGCCGCAAGAAGAACCGCCGGGTGGAGGTCAGTTTTCCGCGGACGGATTCGTAGCGGGTGCGTCGGTCGGGCCGCGCAGACGTGCTGTGCAGGGCCCCCGTGCTTACCCGATGGGCTTCCTCACCTCGTCGCGGATCTCTGCTGCTTCCTGTGCGAATGCCGCAACGTCGATGCTTTCCGGGTCCTTGCCGATGTCGGCGGCGTCAGACCGTACGACGTTGCCCGAGGTGCTGTGGTCGGCCCACACGCAGTACGGAACAGGTACCTTCTGCCCGGCCTGAGACGTCTCCATGACGCCGCAGGTCAGGGAGTCGGCTCCGTTCGGTGTGTATTTCTTCTGAGGGACAGCAACGGTTGCTTTGCCCCCCGTGGTCATGCCGTGGATTGTGCTGTCGACGGACTGCTGAGGGTCGTCGATGATGCCGTACATGCCGAGCAGGACGATGGACTTCATGCCGCCGGTGTACTGACCACCCACGGTCTTCAGATCGTGCGAGTAGGATCCCTCGTTCGGTACCTGTGCGTCTGCCTGCTTACTGACGTCCTGGGAGAGCGTGTACTGACCGTCCAACAACGTTTTGGGCACGCTGATCTTGTACCTCGGTCCGGCGTCCAAACTGTCGGCGGAGCTGCCACGACCCCCGCTACCGTTTTGTCCGCCGGACCGCACCGCGCCGATGACCGACCCGACAACGACGAGTCCGACAACCGCTCCGACGATGCCGAGAGCCTTCGCCTTACCACTCTTCCGCGGCAGGTGGCCCGGCGGCACCCAGCCGTAAGGGGGTTGTTGCGGCGGCATGTTGTAGGGGGTGTTATTGGGGGCGTACCGCTGGAGCGGGGGTGGTGGTGGGTAGGGGTAGGGCGTTTGTGGGGCTGGGCCTTGATCAGGTGGGGCGGGCGCCGGGTGGAAGGGCTGTGAAGGGTGGGCAGGGCCGTTAGGAGGGGGCTGGAATGGACGATCCGAAGGTGTACTCATGATGAGCGCTATATCTCCTGGGTTATTTTAGTGCCGCCGCAATTCCATTAATAATGAAAAATGTGGGTGAGGTCAGGTCCTGTTTTCGTCGTCAAAGCACCAGTCTTCACAGATTTCGCCGACTCGTGCGTGGATCATTTTCACAAGTTCTGAGGTTGAACTATCAGTAGCGGCATGAAAGTCGCGTAGCTCTTTGCGGGCTGACTCGTGGCCTTCTTGTACACGCTCGAAAGGCTTCCCAGTGGTGAGCTGCATGAAACGTGCGAGAGTGCGCCCGTCTAGTTCTGTGGGTGTTGTTGTTTCGTGACACCCGAGGAGTGAAGCGGGGTTGTGTACAGCCCATCCGTACAGCTGAGCGTCTCGAAACAGTAGGTCGAGGTTATGTGCGACATTCAGCCGCAAGGAACCTGATTGTGGAGCTTCCCCTCCCTGTGTGCAGACAAGGTAGTCGCCGAGGGGTGTTATCGTGTGAATTGTTGTGGGTGGGCATCTGAAATCTTCAATGCTGTCTGCCACGAGCGACCCTGACATGATTGGTGCGGACCTCCAGGTGGTCAACGCATCTCGGGTGCAGTGGGATGCCTGCTCTTCTGGAATCGACAGGCGGAGCCTGAGCAACCTCTTGTCATCCATGCTGAAGCGGAATTCATCGTCTCCAGACCACAGCCAGTCGGTGCTGCCGAAAGTGTCGTTCGATTGGGTGTCGCGCCCTTCCGGGTCGGTGGCTCTCCGGGCCGAGATGCTTAGATCGCCCAGCGAGAAGTTGGGCATCTGGAGTGCGCGCTGATCTTCTACTTGACTGCTAAAATTTTCGTCGAGGTGAAGTCTCATTGCCTTGTCTTTTAGAGAATTTGCGGCGCTGGAGGTAGGGTTGTTCCGCCTGGGGCAGGGATTCGACCTTTAACTATGTCGTCATGCGTAACCGGTAGGCCCGGGTCGCTAGGTGACCCTCCAAGTGCCTTTGCGCCGCTTTCCATGCGCGGGCCGGACGGGCCGTAGCTTGTGATCAAATTCCCGGCCTTGCTGCCTTTCCCCTCTGTAATGACAATATCCTCGCCCTGTCTGTATATCAGGCGCCCTGCCGATCCGGTTGACTTGTATACCGCATCCGGCCTCGAGAGGATCTCCAGTTCGCGTTCTTGCGATAGATGACCATGATAATTTCCGGCCAGTCGACGCTTTCCCTCCGAAGCCCGATCGATTACCTTTTGGGCGCTCCTGCGTGCTGCTGCACAGTCTGGCGCCAACCCCAGTGGGTCGGTGTACGACAGGGGATTCCCGGGGTAAGCAGTCGGGTTATGACCAGCCGCCAACCCCAACGGATCCCCCGAAAGGTACCGCCCCACCCCCGGCTCGTAGTACCGGAAGTAGTTGTAGTGCAACTCGCTCTCGGGGTCGAAGTACTGCCCGGGGAAGCGCAGCGGTGTGTACGCCGTGGCGTCGCGGTTCCAGGTGGTGTTGCCCCAGAGGGTGGTGCGGGTGTGCCAGGCGATGTCGCCCGATTCGGTGACGAGTTCGGTGGGGGTGCCTATGAGGTCGGTGACGATGGCGAAGAAGCGTTCGTCGATGGTGCTTTGAGGTGCCTGCGCTGCATCCTTCGGGAGCGCCACCCCCATCGGGTCGAGGGCGACATCGTCGGCGCCGACGGTGGCCGACGCCACGGCGCCCCCGGCACTCGTCCCGGCCTCGCAAAGCCCCGTCCCCGCGACCTTCCGCTCCGTCTGCGCCACCGGCGCCAGACCGTCGTAGTCCCACGACAACGCGACCGCGTGTGTCGCTCCCAGAGCGTGCGTGACCTGCTCGGTGACCGTCACCCCGTCCCACGTGAAGTCCGTCCGCTCCACGTACTCACGGGCTCCGTCGGCCTCTCCGCTGCCGGCCATCCGCAGCTTCGCGATCCGCCGCCCGAGCGGGTCGTACAGGTACCGCCACTCCGTGCCGTCCGGAGTGGTGACCGAGGTGAGACGGTCCTCCGTGTCCCAGGTGTAGCGCCAGGTGTCCGGCTTACGGGAGAGGCGGGTCTTCTGGCGCAGGGTGGTGCGGCCCAGCGCGTCGTACTCGTAGCGCACTCCGCCCGCCCGGAGAATGCGGGTCCCCTCGTAGCTGCGGTCGCCGCGTGCCGTGGCGCCGGGATGCTTGGCGGGCCAGTCGGCTTGGACCTGGTTTCCGGCGGTGTCGTAGGCGTAGGACTCCGTCCACCCCTCGGCCTGGACTCCGGTGACGCGGCCGGCCCGGTCGAGTGCGAACCTGCGCGTGCGGCCGGCGAGATGGTCGTGGAGGGAGACGAGGTGGCCGTCGGGCCGGTAGCCGTAGGTGCGCTGCTGGAGAGGGTGGAGCGGGGCGGGACCCGAGGTCTCGGGCGTCGACGCCCCGAACAGTGACTGGGACGTGAGCCGTCCCGCCGGGTCCCACACCTGACTCAGCGTGGCGGCGTCCCCGAGCGCTCGGGTGGTCTCGCGGCCGGCGGCGTCGTGTGCTGAGGAGAGGGTGCGCCCCGCTGCGGTCAGGGAGGTGCGGTTGCCGGCCGCGTCGTAGGTGTAGACGGTGCGGTGTCCGGCAGGGGTGGTGCGGCTGGTGGGTCGTCCGAGCGCGTCCAGTGTCCTCGTGAGGGTCCGGCCGTTGACGGTCTCCGCCGTGGCGCGTCCCAGTACGTCGTAGGCGTATTCGACGACGGCGTCGGGATTGGCGACACGCAGCAGGCGGCCGGCGGTGTCGTAGGCGTACGAGGTCGGCTTTCCCGCGGCGTCCTTCTCCACCACGCGCCCCAGCACGTCGTGCCGGAAAGTCGTGGTCTCGCCCAGCGCGTTGGTCCGCGATATCAGGTGGCCCGCAGCGTCATGGCTGTAGGCGAGCACCCGGTCGTCGAAGTCGGACTCGGAGACCAGGCGGCCCGCGGCGTCGAAGGAGTACTCCCAGCACAGCCCCTGCGGGTTGGTGACGCGGGTGAGGCGCAGCTCGGAGTCGTGGGTGAACTCGTGGCGGGTGCCGTCGGGGTCGGTACGGGCGGTGAGCAGGTCGAAGTGGGTGTACTCGAAGTAGGTGGTCTGTCCCAGTGCGTCGGTGTGGGTGAGGCGGTTGCCCTCGCCGTCGTATGTCCAGGACTCGGTGGCGCCGGTGGGGTCGATGCGGGTCGCGAGCTTTCCCTCGGGCGTCCAGGTGAAGCGGTTCGTCGCGCCGGTCGGGTCGGTGACGGCCGTGACGCGGCCGAAGGCGTCACGGAGGTAGGAGGTGCGGTGGCCGAGCGGGTCGGTGACGGTGCGGGGGAGACCCGCCGCGTCGCAGTCCAGGAGGGTGGTCTCACCGAGTGGGTTGGTGACGGCAGCGACCCGCCCGCGGGAGTCGTACGTGTACCGGGTGGTGGCGCCTGCCGGGTCGGTGACGGCGGTCAGGTTGCCGTGCTCGTCGTACTCCTGCCGCCAGGTCGAACCCTCGGGACCGGTCGTGGTGGTGGGGCGGCCGTCCGCGTCGTAGGTGCTGGTCGAGGTGGAACCGTCGGGCAACTGGACGGCGGTGAGGTGGCCGGCCTCGTCGTAGGTGTACCGGGTGGTGCGGCCGAGCGGGTCGGTGGTGGAGGTGACCTGGTCGTGACGGTCGTAGGTGGTACGGGTGGTGGCGCCGGTGGGGTCGGTGACGGCGACGACGTTGAGGTCGTCGTCGACGTGGTGGACGGTCCGGGCGCCGAAGCTGTCGAAGGTGACCGTGGTGTGCAGGCCCGTCTCGGGGTCCCGCTCGCCGAAGTGGAGTTCGGCACGCAGGTGGCCCGCGGCGCCGCCCTGGCTGGTGCACCGGTCCTGCTCGTCGTAGACGAACGTGAAGTGGCTGTCGTTGCTGTCCGTCCAGGAGATGATGCGGCCCTGCACGTCACAACTGAAGTGGAGGACCGCGCCGACGGCGTTGGTGACGGTGGTGAGGTGGCCGTTCTCGTCGTATGCGTAGGTGCGCAGAAGCTGGGTCTCGCCTGCGGTGTCACCGGTGGCCAGACGGAGCTCGGTGACGCGGCCCAGCTCGGGATCGATGGTCAGCAGCAGTCTGTACCCGCCGCTGTGGGTGACGGCCTGGGGAGCGCCGGTTTCCTGGTCGTAGTCGAAGGTGATGTGGTTGCCGTGGCGGTCGGAGACCTCGTCCAGCAGCGCCCGCCCCTCGCTGTGGAGCGTGTAGTACCAGCGGGTGCCGTCGGCGGGGTCGGTCAGGACGTAGTCGCCGTCCTCGGTGATCTCCAGGGAGCGGCGGGACCCGGTCGGCGGAGTGGTCGGGACACCCACGGCCGGGTGGGGGTAGGCCAGCAACTGGCCGCTCTCGCCCACCAGGACGACACCTTCCGCGTCGATGTCCAGGCGCTGGTCGACGGTGCTGGACCAGGTCGGGCCGAACCAGCCGCCGGCGCGGTAGGAGGACTCGAAGGTGCGGGAGAAGACGAGCGGGGGAGCGCCGGGCAGGGTGACGTCGGTCTGCGGGAGGATCATGCGGCCGGTGGCGAGGTCCACCGGTTCAAGTCCGAGTCGCTTGCAGTCGAAGTCCCGGCCGGTGTCACGCAGACCCGATCGCCGCAGGGCGTTGCGGGCAGCCGACTCGCCGGCCTCCCGGGCGCCCGCGCGAGCGACCGTCCTCCCCACCGCCCCGAGACCCTTCTCGCCGACGAGGTTGAAGATCAACGCGCCGGTGGCGTCCTGCGGGTCGTGCCCCCAGCCCGTCCCGATCACGGCCTTGGGGAGGCTGCCCGGGTGCAGGACGGTGTTGGTCAGACCGGCAAGCGTGGTGGCGACGTTGCCACCGAACTGGAAGGGATGCGTCAGGTTGTAGGGGTCCAGCGGGTTCACCGTGCGGGCGAGCCGGATCGTGTCGTTGGCGGCGCGCAGGGCGCCGCCGCCCAGGTGCAGGAGCGAGACACCGGTCTCCTGACCGGCGTCCGCGAGGTCCATGGCGATCCGGGCGGCCCGGGAGGGGTCCGGTGCGTGTTCCAGGGCTGTGCGCACCGCGTGCTGGGCCGTCTCCGCGGCCTCGTCACGCTGGCGGCGGGCGGAGTCCAGCCGGTGCTGTGCCGCGTCGCGCTTGGCCTGACCGGTGTCGTGGAAGTCGCCCGGGTCCGCCGGTGGCATCCCCAGGTCGGTGGCACCGCTGCGCGACTGCTCGTCGTAGGCGCGGCAGTCGGCTTCGAAGGCCGCGATCCGGTGATCGTAGGCCTGCTTGGCGTGTGCCGTGGCGCGCCGGCCTTCCGCGTACTCCTCGATGGCCTCGCGAGCCTGCTGCTGTGCCCAGGAGACGGTGTGGGCGTACTTCTCCAGCGCTTTGCCCGCGTCGCCGCAGGCATCCGCCGCGTACAGCCACTTCTTGGGGTGGTTCTCGTACTTCTCGCGGAAGCGGTCGGCCGCCTCGCCCTGCCAGTCTCCGGTGTCCAGTTTGCGGAGGTTCTGCCCCACCTGTTCGAGCGCTTCGCGGAAGTCCTTCAGGTGCGAGACCGTCTCGTGGAGCTGGGAGACGTCACCGTGCACCAGTTCCTTCGGGTCGTCGCTCTCGTCGAGGCCCCGCTCCGCCACCTCGGCGCCGAGGTGGTCGGCCACCGTCTCCCCCGCGGAGCGGACGTGATCGGCGGCGCCGTCCGCTCCCAGGGCGTCCAGGCCGTCGGCGGCCTTGTCCGTGGTCCACTGGACACCCTTGCCGACGCCGTCCCCGATGGCGTGCACCCCCGAGTCGAAGGCGTCACCGACCGAGTCGACGAAGTCCCCGAGCCCCATCAGCTGTCCCCCTTGTCCTGATCGGCTGCATCGAAGCGCCTCGAATCGAGCGGGAGACCGGTCAGCTTCTCGGCCACGGCGGTGGGTGCCTCGGCGAACGGGGAGCTGGAGAGCCCGTCGTAGGTGTTCTGCCAGGCCTCCTTCATCTGCTCACCCTTGTCCAGTGACGCCTGGGAGGTGATGTCGAAGTCGGCGTGCCGGACGTCCGAGAGGACGTTCTCCGAGCCGATCTCCGACCACGACTTCTTCCGCACGTCCTCGGCGGAGAGGGAGGGGTCGCCGCCCAGGGCGTTGCTCGCCACGTTCTTCAGGGCGCTGGAGACGTACTGCTCCTCCTCGTGGTACGCGCCGGCGTTCAGCTTCAGTTTGTAGGCCAGGGTGTTGGCCTCGGATACCAGGGCGCGCACACCCCACTCCCACCGGTCGCAGAAGGTGGAGAAGTCCGAGGCCAGGCCGGCGTGCCCGACCTGCATGCCGGTCATGGACAGTGAGCTGAAGCCGCGCCCCGCCTCGGCCTGCGAGTCGATGCCGAGTTCTTTCAACTCCGAGAGAGTGGCGTTGATGCCCTTGGTGACGCGCTCCAGGATCTCCGGGTCGACCTGGTACCTGCCGTGTGCGGCCATGTCAGCGCTCCTCGCGGCTCATGCCGGTCGTGCCGGTGCGGTCGGGCGTGGTGCGGGGCGGGGGTGTGGTGGCCAGGGGAACCGAGTCGGTCGACAAATCCAGGGCTGCGGCCTCGGGCACCACGCCGGGCACGGGTGGGAAGAGGAACCCGTGGTCGCTGCCCGAGTCCAGAGCCACCCCGGCAGGGCCGCCCGCCTGGGGCACCACAACGTCGAGCAGTCGCGCACCTCTCATCCGGAGGTACTCCCAGCGTTGGCCCTGGCTGCTGCCCCGAGCGAGCGCGAAGCGCGACAGGGCGTCTTCGTCCGTGAAGGCGAACAACCAGCGAATTCCGCCCAGTTCCGAGGACACCAGACCTTCATCGGTGGTGAGGACCAGCACAGGGGTGCGCCGGAACTCACCCAGCACCGCGCGTGGATCGCCCACGCCGCCGTGCAGGTAGGCCAGTTCCTCGCCCAACGACATGTCGCCTCGCCCCCCGTGTCGCGTCCTCACCGTGATCGCTGTGATCACCGCACAGAATTTCGCAAAGAAAGTACTTGTCTCAATGTTATGAGGACCACTGACAACGAGGCGGTGGGGTCGTCAGCTGTGTTGTGCGAGGTGGCGCCGGTGGGGACCTCCATGGCTCGCCCGGTCGGCTGTCGGCAGTAGGACTCACCAACGGGTGGCCTGTGCAGCGAGGTTGACGCCTACTTATCTCGACACGACACGCGCGAGAGGGTGCGAGGGTGAAGCGGTGAAGGGGCGGCGCATCCCCGGAAACAGCGGGTCGGCGCCTGTCTGAGCGGGTGCTGAGGCCGGAGTCCAAAGCCCGAGGGCCCGGAAGATCGTACATATGGGGGTTATGTGCCCTATGGTCGTTTCCGCACCGTTCGTGCGCTCTCAGCTGGAAGCGCATCACTTGGGCTGCCTGCCTGCTCCTGCCATGGGGAGGCCGGGTCGGCGGCAGGGGAGACAGGCCACCAGCTGGCCACGCGACGACGGTGCCGTGCTGCACGGAGACCGCCGGTCCCGTGGTGGGTCGGGCGGACGCCGTACGGTCAGGCGGCGCTGACCGTGACCCGGAGGCCGGCGCCCAGGCCCCACGCGGCCATGGCGCCGGCCTCCGCCTCCAGAACATGACGGGCACGCAAGCGGGGGAGGCCCAGACGCCAGGGGCGCATCGTGCGGACCGAGAGGACCGTCAGGTCGCGCGTCAGGTAGGCCACGTCGATGGCGAAGCGCATACGGAGGGTGTGGACGCTCGCGGCCGGGGTGAGGAGCAACGCCCCCGCCACTCCGTCCCGGCCCAACAGGCCGCGGGTTCGCGCACGGTAGGACGCGGCGATCTCCAGGGGCTGCTCGCGGCCGGCCACCACCAGGGTGCCGTGGCCGTCCCGCCATCGGATGCGTTCGGTTCGGCGTCGCATGACGACGTTCTACAGGACCACGTTCGACGATGCGACGGTCGGGCGATCGCTGTGGAAAACCGGTGGGGGAAACGGAGTTGTCCACAGGCTCAGGGCGGCGTCGCCCGGACCGTCCTACGCTCGGTCCGTGACCATCCATGCCGCGGTCGTCCCTACGACCCTTCTCGCCGCCCTCTTCGGTGCGCTCGCCGGGCTGCTCTGCCGGCGAGCGGCGCACCGGTTGAGCGTGCCGTCGGGCGCACCGTGGCGCACCGCCTGCCCCGGCGGCCACCTGTACCGGCCCGGCCTGCGCGGTTGGCTCGGCCCGGAGCGATGCAGACGCTGCGGCGACCCGATACGACCGAGCCCCGTCGGCGACCCGATACCGCCGAGCCTCGTCGGCGACCCGACACGACCTAGCCCCGTCAGCGACCCGATATCGCCGAGCCCCGTCGGCGACCAGACACGGCCGCGCCCAGTGGGCGATCCCGTGCCGCCGCACCCCGTGGCGGAGGACGGAACCCTGCCAGAGGCGTCGGCCGAAGCCTCGCCGGAGGCGAGAGCCGGAACCTCCGCCGGCGAGACGGCCGGGACCTCGCCTCAAGCGGAAGCCGGGACCTCGGCTCGCGGAGAGGCCGGGAGCTCACCTGCCCGAGACGCCGGGGCCTCTCCCGGCGAGCCGGCCGGAGGTTCGGCGCCTGCGGCCGGGCACCCCACCGCGCCGGCTCCGTCCGTCGGGCGCGGCCGAGGGCTCCCCGTCCTCACTGCCGGCCTGTGTGCCCTCGTGGGGTGGGCGGCGGGGGTGCGGCCCGAGGCGGTCGTCTGGGTGCTGGCGGTGCCGGTCGGGGTGGTGCTCGGGGTCGTGGACGTCCGGGCCCGCCGACTGCCGGACGTGGTGACGCTGCCGCTGACGGGGGGCCTCCTCGCCCTCCTCGGGCTGTGCGCCCTGCTGCCCCGGCCCGGCGGCTCCTGGACCGGAGCACTGGTGGGCGGTCTGGTCCTCGGCGGGTTCTACGGAGTGCTGCACCTGGTGAACCCCGGCGGGATGGGGCTCGGCGACGTCAAGCTGGCGTGTGCCCTGGGGGTCCCTCTCGGGTGGTACGGCTGGGACGTCCTGTTCCTCGGGGCGTTCGCCGGGCTCCTGCTGGGCGGGCTCTACGGGACGGTGGTGCTGCTCACACGTCGGACCAGCGGTGACGCCACCCCGACCACGATGGCCTTCGGCCCGTTCCTGCTTGCCGGGGCCTTCCTCGGGGTGCTCCTCGGGGCGGCCGCCGGGCGGTGATGCGGCCGGAAGGGTGACCTGCGCCACGCCGTTTCGTCGAAGCGTGCACCGAGCACCCCCTCGGCGGGGTTAAGGTGGAAACCCCCCCTCGGGCCGGTCCGTATCCCCCCACGGACCGGCCCGCTTTTTTTCTGCCGGTGCCCCCGTCCGGGCTTCTGCCGGTGACCCGTCCCGGCAGCAGGCCGCCCCGACGACGCCCACCCGACCGGCCCGGCGCCGCCCCGCCCAGCTCCTCAGGGCCTGCCTGCCCAGCTCCTCCTGGCCCGCCCGCGCACCAGGCCGCCCGCCCCGGACCTCCCGCCTCCCGGAAACGCCCGCCACAGGCGTGCCCCGAGCCTCCCGCCCCGGCACGCCCCAGGCTGCCCGTCCCCCCCGCCCCCGTTGCCCGGCGCGGCGCGCAGGCGGTCACACGGATCAGCTGCGTCGGGCCCAGATGTTCACGCCCTCGGTCGAAAGGGCGTACTGGTCGATCTCGGTGATCTCCTCGTCGGTGAGCGCCGGGCCGCCGAGCGCGGCCACGTTGGCCTCGAGCTGGCCGACGCTGCTGGCGCCGATGAGGGCCGAGGTCATACGCGGGTCGCGCAGCACCCAGGTCAGGGCGAGCTGGGCGAGGGACTGGCCGCGCCGGAGGGCGATCTCGTTGAGCCCCCGCAGCCGCCGCACGACGTCCTCGGACAGCAGACCCGGGTCGAGCGACTTGCCCTGGGAGGCGCGAGAACCCTCGGGGATGCCGTCGAGGTACTTGTCGGTGAGCAGGCCCTGGGCGAGCGGGGCGAAGGAGATGCACCCCATGCCCGCCGCCTCCAGGGTGTCCAGCAGCCCGTCGTCCTCCGTCCAGCGGTTGATCATGGAGTACGAGGGCTGGTGGATCAGTGGGCGCACCCCCATCTCGCGCAGGATGCGGGCCGCCTCGCGGGTCTGCGAGGAGGAGTAGGAGGAGATGCCGACGTACAGCGCCTTCCCCTGCTGGACGGCGGACGCCAGCGCGCCCATCGTCTCCTCCAGCGGCGTTTCGGGGTCAAAACGGTGCGAGTAGAAGATGTCGACGTAATCAACGCCCATTCGGGCCAGTGACGCGTCGAGTGACGAGAGCAGGTATTTCCGCGAACCCCATTCACCGTAGGGGCCGGGGTGCATCAGGTATCCGGCCTTCGTCGAGAGCACCAATTCGTCGCGGTGACGACGGAAATCCTGGGCGAAGATCTTGCCGAAGTTCAGCTCGGCGGAGCCCGGCGGCGGCCCGTAGTTGTTGGCCAGGTCGAAGTGGGTGACGCCCAGGTCGAAGGCGCGGCGCAGGATGGCGCGCTGCGTCTGGAGCGCACGGTCGTCGCCGAAGTTGTGCCAGAGGCCGAGCGAGATGGCGGGGAGTTTCAGGCCACTGCGACCGGTACGGCGGTACGTCATGGAGTCGTAGCGCGATTCCGCCGCAAGGTAGGGAGAAGGATCGATCATCCCCACTGCTTATCACGAGCCTGTGACAGGCCGGATTGGGACGTCACGCCCCCGGCGCCGTAAGGTTTGACCGGTGAGGCGACGGGGGGCGACCGCCACAGGGCACGGAGGGGCTGGACTACACATGCTGCGAACGTCGGGGCTGCACATTCCCTATCCCCCCGCGGTACGCGACCTTGTCTACAGGCTGTACGCGCGCCGGGTCGAGGGGCGGCTGGACGTCGACCGCGCCCCCAAGCACATCGGCGTGATCCTCGACGGCAACCGCCGCTGGGCGCGTGCGGACGGCCGGACCACCGAGCAGGGCCACCAGGCAGGCGCCGACAAGATCGCCGAACTGCTCGGGTGGTGTGACGAGACCCAGGTCGAGGTCGTCACCCTCTGGATGCTCTCCACGGACAACTTCGACCGTCCCGAGGAGGAGCTGAAGCCCCTCCTCGGCATCATCGAGAACACCGTGCGCGGCCTGGCCGCCGACGGCCGCTGGCGGGTCCACCACGTCGGCAACCTCGACCTGCTGCCCGACCACACCCAGCGGGTGCTGAAGGACGCAGAGGAGGCCACCCGCGAAGTCAAGGGCGTCTGGGTGAACGTCGGCGTCGGCTACGGCGGCCGCCAGGAGATCGCCGACGCGGTGCGCTCGCTGCTGCTGGACCACGCCGAGCGCGGCACCTCCTTCGAGGAGCTGGCCGAACTCGTCGACATCGACCTCATCGCCGAGCACCTCTACACCCGGGGCCAGCCCGACCCGGACCTCATCATCCGCACCAGCGGCGAGCAGCGGCTGTCGGGCTTCATGCTCTGGCAGAGCGCCCACTCGGAGTACTACTTCTGCGAGGTCTTCTGGCCGGCCTTCCGCAAGGTCGACTTCCTGAGAGCCCTGCGCGACTACGCGATCCGCCACCGCCGCTACGGCGGCTGACCCCCGTCACGGCGGCCGCCCCCCCGGGGCGGCGGGGGCCGCTGACCCTCCCCGCGCCCCCGCCGTCGGGAGCGTCCCCCCGGCCGCCGGCGGTCCCCGCCGAACGGCGGTGCCCTCACCCACCGCATCGGACGAAAAGTGCGCCGCAGTGCCCGGCCCGCACGGGCCCGTCGGCCGCCCGGCGGCGAAGTCGCAGGCAGTGACCGGCCCTCCGGCGTCTCACCCCTGCGCCCGGCGACATCACCCCTACGGGGCTCCCCGCTCGCCCGTCACCGCGAGTTCACCCACGGTGTGTCATATGCCAACGCATGGGTGCGGTCTCAGAGGGGAATATCTCAGCCAGATCGGCGTCCGGGACGGGCCGCAGACAGGTGGTCCGCACGGATGCCGCATCGGCAGCGGGCGGCATGGGGCCGTCCGCCCGGGAGGCCCCTTGCGCATCACGGACCCCCGTGCGAACCGCACGGGCCCCGCGAGAGGGCCGGCGTTCGGCCCTCGCTCGGGCCGAGCCCGGTCCCTTTCCCCGCGACGCCGTCGCACCCGACCTCATCCGAGGGGGTTCGTCCACCCGTGGTGAACAGCAAGCAGCGCCGCCCAGACGACCGGCGCACGTACGTCCTCGACACCAGCGTCCTGCTGGCGGATCCGTCCGCCATGAACCGCTTCGACGAGCACGAGGTGGTGCTCCCCGTAGTGGTGGTGACCGAGCTGGAGGCCAAGAGGCACCACCCGGAACTCGGCTACTTCGCCCGCCAGGCGCTGCGCCACCTCGACGACTACCGTGTCCGCTTCGGGAGGCTCGACACCCCCATCCCCCTCGGTGACCTCGGCGGCTCCCTGCGGGTGGAGCTCAACCACTCCGACCCCTCCGTGCTGCCCGCCGGCTTCCGCCTCGGCGACAACGACTCGCGCATCCTCGCGGTGGCACGCAACCTCCAGGCCGAGGGGTACGACGTCACGGTCGTCTCCAAGGACCTGCCGCTGCGCATCAAGGCGTCCTCCGTCGGCCTCCTCGCCGAGGAGTACCGGGCCGAGCTCGCCATCACCGACTCCGGCTGGACGGGGATGTCGGAGCTGACCGTCCCCGCCGAGCAGGTCGACGAGCTCTTCGCGCAGGAGAGCGTCCACCTGCCCCAGGCCGCCGAACTCCCGGTCCACACCGGCCTGGTGCTCCAGTCGGAGCGGGGCAGGGCGCTGGGCCGGGTCACCGAGGCGGGCGAGGTGCGGCTGGTGCGCGGCGACCGGGAGGCGTTCGGCATCCGCGGCCGCAGCGCCGAGCAGCGCGTGGCGCTGGACCTGCTCCTCGACCCGGAGGTCGGAATCGTCTCGCTGGGCGGCCGGGCCGGCACCGGCAAGTCGGCACTGGCGCTGTGCGCGGGCCTGGAGGCGGTGCTGGAGCGGCAGCAGCACCGCAAGGTGATGGTCTTCCGTCCGCTCTACGCGGTGGGCGGGCAGGAACTCGGCTACCTGCCGGGTACCGAGGCCGAGAAGATGGGGCCCTGGGCGCAGGCGGTCTTCGACACACTCTCCGCGGTGACCTCCAGCGAGGTCATCGAGGAGGTGGTGGCCCGCGGCATGCTGGAGGTCCTGCCCCTCACCCACATCAGGGGGCGCTCGCTGCACGACGCCTACGTCATCGTCGACGAGGCGCAGTCCCTGGAGCGCAACGTCCTGCTGACCGTCCTCTCCCGCATCGGCGCCGACTCGCGGGTGGTCCTCACCCACGACGTGGCGCAGCGGGACAACCTGCGGGTCGGTCGGTACGACGGCGTGGTGGCGGTGGTGGAGAAGCTCAAGGGGCACCCGCTCTTCGCCCACGTGACGCTGACGCGTTCGGAGCGCTCGCCCATCGCGGCGCTGGTCACCGAGATGCTGGAGGACGGCCGGGTGTGAGCCGGCGAAACGGAAGCTGACCTTCCGTCAACGTGATCCCCGGGCGCCGTCCGAGCGGGCCGAAGAGCCTAGCCGGGCGGCGCCCATTCACGCCCCCCTTTCCGCGAATCACCCACCGCCAAACGGCGTGTGACCTTTCCCACGCGACACGGAATTGCCACCGGACGCGGGGCTACGGCAGAGTCTGGGTCCTGTCAGGCCCCGCATACGGCATCCATGTCCCCTAGGGGACGCCCCGGACTCGTCCGGGGGGTACGAACACCAACTAAAAAGCGTTCGCCGTGTGCCGCCCGAAGTATCTCGCGGACCCTTGAGGGGACGTGACCGGGTCAGCGCCTCCCGTGACCAGCCGTCGTCACCGCACCACGACGACGGACCCAGCGGAGGCCAGTGCCAGGGGCACGATTGCGTCCGCGCCGGTCACGCTTCGCGGGCGATGCTGGAAGGAATACGTGTGAGCCGGATCTCGGTCCGGGGATTCGCAGTGGCCTCTGCCACCGCGGTCACCACCGTCGGCGCCGTCGTCGGCGTCGCGTCGGGCAGTGAGCAGGGCGCGGCCACCACCGCGGCAGCCGACGTCACCGCCGACGCGACGATCGCCGACATCCCCACGGGCCAACAGGCCCAGGTCCAGACCGCGTCCCTGACGCAGCAGGCGGACGACGCGTCCGACCAGGCCCAGGTGGCCTCGCTGAAGTCGGCGCAGGAGTCCGCACGCAAGGCTGCAGCCCAGACCGCGAAGGACAAGAAGGACGCGGCGGAGGAAGCGGCGCGGAAGGCCGAGCAGGAGCGCAAGGACAAGGAGGCCAGCCGGTCCGCCACGCGGGACGCGAGCTCCTTCTCCGTCCAGGCCTCGTACAGCATCGCGGAGACCCAGGCCATCGCACGGCAGATGGTTCCCTCCGGCCAGTTCCAGTGCTTCAGCAACATCGTGAGCCACGAGTCCGGCTGGAACTACCGGGCGGTCAACGCCTCCTCCGGCGCCTACGGCCTCGTCCAGGCGCTGCCGGGCTCGAAGATGGCCTCCGCCGGCGCCGACTGGCAGACCAACCCGGCCACGCAGATCAAGTGGGGCCTGAACTACATGAACCAGCGCTACGGCAGCCCCTGCGACGCCTGGTCCTACTGGCAGGCGAACGGCAACTACTGAGCCTGCCGCCGGCCCGGGACCGCCGTCCCGCCGCCTCGCACCGCCCTCACCCCCGGTCCGTTCCCAGGGCCGGGGGTTTGGCGTGCGCCGCACCGGTAACGTGGAGACGACGTCCGGGAGCGGGGGAGAGGGAACACGCATGTCCAACCTGCCACATTGGGTCGGCGAGCTGGGGGCCGGTCTGACGCGGCTGTCGCAGCGCATGGAGGACCAGCGGCGCCGCGCCGAGGCCGCCGCAGCCGCCGTCGACCCGCCAGAGCTCAGAGACTTCGGGCCGGCCGACACGGGCCGCACGGTTCCGGTGCCGCCCCGGCCGTCCCACGCCCCGCCGCCCGCACCCCCGACCGAGGCGCCGCGGATTCCTCCGGCAGCAGCGCCCGCAGCCGGACCCGGCACGGCGGTGGCCGAGGAGCCCGGAGCCGGAGAGCCGGTCGCCCACGGGCCGGTCGCCGAGGACCCGGCTGCCGGGGCCCCGCCCGCCGCTCCCGGCCCGGGCGCCCTCACCGACACGACCTCCGCCACCGGCGCGCAAGCCCCGCACGAGGACGGCCGGACCACCGGTGCCGCCCCCGAGGACGTCCCGGACGGCGCCGCGGGCAGCGAACGGCCCGCAGGCAGCAGGCAGCGTTCCGCCCCCGGGGGGAACCTCCCCGGCGCCCGGACCGCCAAGCCTGGCCGGGGCAGGCGGTCCGCCCCCGCAGACCCGGACGCCTCCCTCTCGGTCCCCGCACCGCCCCGCTACGCCCCGGCGATAGCCGCCCGGCCCGACCCGACGTCCGCCGTGCCGTGGGGCATCCGGGTCGCGGCCGAAGCCGGCTGGCGGTTGCTGGTGCTCGCCGGAACGCTGTGGGTGCTGGCGAACGTCATCACCCAGATCCAGCTCGTCGTCCTGGCCTTCGTCGCGGCGCTCCTGATCACCGCGCTGCTCCAGCCGACCGTCGCCTGGCTGCGCAGCCGCGGCACCCCCCGCGGCATCGCCACCGCCCTCACCTTCATCGGTGGCTTCGTGATCCTGGGACTCGTCGGATGGTTCGTCGTCTGGCAGGTCATGGACAACCTCGACACCGTGTCCGAGCGGGTGCAGGACGGCATCAACGAGCTCAAGGGCTGGCTGCTCAAGAGCCCGTTCCACGTCACCGAGGACCAGATCAACGACATCGCGTCCAACCTCCAGGACGCCATCGGCTCCAACACGCAGGAGATCACCACCGCCGGGCTGGAGGGCGTCACCGTCGTCATCGAGATGCTCACCGGCATCCTGCTGGCGATGTTCACCACCCTCTTCCTCCTCTACGACGGCCGGAAGATCTGGGAGTGGACGCTCAAGCTCGTGCCCGCCGCCGCACGGGAGGGCGTGGCCGGTGCCGGCCCCCGCGCCTGGCGCACCCTGACCTCCTACGTGCGCGGCACGGTGCTGGTCGCCCTCATCGACGCGATCTTCATCGGCATCGGGCTGTACTTCCTCGACGTGCCGCTGGCCGTCCCGCTGGCCGTGTTCATCTTCCTGTTCGCGTTCATCCCGCTGGTGGGCGCGGTGGTCTCCGGTGCGCTGGCCTGCGTGGTCGCGCTGGTGACCCAGGGCGTGTTCACCGCGCTGATGGTGCTGGTGGTGGTGCTGGCGGTGCAGCAGATCGAGGGCCACGTCCTCCAGCCGTTCATCCTGGGACGGGCCGTCCGCGTCCACCCGCTCGCGGTGATCCTCTCGGTGGCCGCCGGCGGTCTCATCGGCGGGATCGGCGGCGCGGTCGTGGCGGTGCCGCTGGTCGCCGTCACCAACACCGTCGTCGGCTACCTGCGGTCCTACAGCGAGAGGCAGGCCGCGGCCCGGCTGGTGGGCTCGGCCCTCCCCGACGGCGCGCCGCACGGCGGAGGCCTTCCGCAGGGGGACGAGGAGTAGGGGTTTCGGCCACGGCCGGTGCCCCGGCCGTGGAAACGCCGATGGGCCCTCCCGCCAGGCGGGAGGGCCCATCGACATGTGGAGCGCGGACGTCAGTCGGCGAGAGCCGCCTCGGCGTCCAGGGTGGCGGCGACGGCCTGGATGACCGACGCGACCTTGAAGGCCTCCTGGATCGTCTCGCGGTCGACACCGGCCTTGCGCAGGACCTGCTCGTGCGAGTCCAGGCACTGGCCGCAGCCGTTGATCGCGGAGACGGCGAGCGACCACAGCTCGAAGTCGACCTTGTCGACACCGGGGTTGGCCATCACGTTCATCCGCAGGCCGGCCCGCATGGTCCCGTACTCCGGGTCCGAGAGCAGGTGACGGGTGCGGTAGAAGACGTTGTTCATCGCCATGATGGCGGCGGCCGACTTGGCGGCCGTGTACGCCTCGGGCGAGAGGTTGGTCTTGGCGTCGGGCTCCAGCTCACGCAGGACCTTGGGCGACCGCGAGGCGATCGCGCAGGCCAGGACCGTGCCCCAGAGCTGCTGCTGCGGCAGCTCGCTGTTGCCGATCACCGAACCGAGGTTCAGCTTGAGGTCCTTGGCGTAGTCCGGAACCGCGGACTTCAGGTCATCGAGTGCCATGGTGATCACTCACCAGCCAGCAGCGCGACCGGGTCGAGGGTCTCCTCGCCCTTGCTCCAGTTGCACGGGCACAGCTCGTCAGTCTGCAGGGCGTCGAGCACCCGCAGGACCTCCTTGGGGTTACGGCCGACGGAGCCGGCGGTCACCATGGTGAACTGGATCTCGTTGTTCTGGTCGACGATGAAGACGGCGCGCTGCGCGAAGCCGTCCTCGCCCTCGATGCCGAGGGCACGCATGAGCTCGTGCTTGGAGTCGGCCATCATCGGGAAGGGCAGGTCGGTCAGGTCCGGGTGGTCCTTGCGCCAGGCGTGGTGCACGAACTCGGAGTCACCGGAGAAGCCGAGGATCTGCGCGTCGCGGTCGGCGAACTCCTCGTTCAGCTTGCCGAACGCGGCGATCTCGGTCGGGCAGACGAAGGTGAAGTCCTTCGGCCACGCGAAGACGATCTTCCACTTGCCTTCGTAGGTCTTGTGGTTGATCTGCTCGAACTCCGAGCCCTTCTCCAGCGAGACGCAGGCGGTCAGGTCGAACTCGGGGAACTTGTCACCGACAGTGAGCACTGAAGGTTCCTCCATGCACATGAGGGGTTGGACTTCAGTAACAGTGCCATAGGGGGATCATGTGGAGAAATCGATCAGTCGGAGAGTCTTGATAAGGGGGCCCGATCAATCCTCGTGCACCCTCCGGGAGGCCGGGGCATCACACCACACGGACAGACACGCAGGCCAGCAGGGCATCGTGAGGTACATCATGCGGAAACGGCCGGGGTGTGGGCCAGGGCCGCCCGGGACGGGGAGACTCGGCTACCGGATGGATCAGTTCCGCTACTGCTACTCGCTGTGAGGCCAACGGGAAGGGTGGGCGGTCGCTGAGAGCGACGAAGCGCGGTGCGGTCCCGGGGCCGAGACCCTCCCGGAGTGGGGCAGGCGCCGACTGCCTCCCGCGGGCCTCCCCGCCCGGGCCCACCGCTGCGGCGGCCGTCTGCCGGAGTCCTCGCGACACCGGTTATCCCGCCCGGCGCCTTCGCGACGAGGGCATCCTTCCGGGCCCTCGGGACGCGGGCGCCCGCCGGGGCCCGCCTCCGGCACGCCCCCGCCCCTGCCCTGGCGCCCGCCTCCGGCACGCCCCCGGCCCTGCCTTGGTGCCCGCTTCCGCAGGTCATGGCAGTCGGGGTGTGACCCGACGCACGCGGGCGGGTCCCGCTGTCCGGTTACGCTGGCGGCGGTCGAACGAAAGGTACGTAAGCAGTGGTCTCGCCCCTCGCCCTGCCCCAGCAGGCGGGCAGCGGACGGCCGCGGCAGCCCAGCCTGTCGCAGCTTCGCGCCTTCACCGCGGTCGCCGAGCACCTCCACTTCCGGGAGGCCGCGGCCGAGATCGGCATGAGCCAGCCCGCGCTGTCCGGAGCGGTCTCCGCGCTGGAGGAGGCGCTCGGGGTGCGGCTCGTCGAGCGCACCACCCGGCGGGTGCTGCTGACCTCGGCGGGGGAGCGGATCGCCGTCCGCGCCCGGACGGTCCTGGAGACGGTCGGCGACCTGATGGACGAGGCGGAGGCCGCCCGGGCCCCCTTCACCGGCGTGCTGCGGCTGGGAGTGATCCCCACCGTCGCGCCCTACCTGCTGCCCAGCGTGCTCCGGCTGGTCCACGAGACCTACCCGGCCCTCGACCTCCAGGTCCACGAGGAGCAGACCGCCTCACTGCTGGACGGCCTCGCCCACGGCAGGCTCGACCTGCTGCTCCTGGCCGTCCCGCTCGGCGTGCCGAACGTCACGGAACTGCCGCTCTTCGACGAGGACTTCGTACTGGTCGCGCCGCGCGGCCACGCCCTGGGCGGGCGGGACGACATACCGCGCAGCGCCCTGCGCGAGCTGGACCTCCTCCTGCTCGACGAGGGCCACTGCCTGCGGGACCAGGCGCTGGACGTCTGCCGCGAGGCCGGCCGCGAGGAGGGGGCGCCGGTGACGACGAGCGCCGCCGGCCTCTCGACGCTGGTGCAGCTGGTGGCCGGCGGGCTCGGGGTGACCCTGCTGCCGCGGACGGCGGTGCGGGTGGAGACCGCCCGCACGGACGCGCTCGCCACCGGCTCCTTCGCCGACCCGGCCCCGGCCCGCCGGATCGCCCTGGCGATGCGGTCGGGGACCGCACGGCGGGCCGAGTACGAGGAACTGGCCGCGGCGCTGCGGGAGGCCCTGCGGGCACTGCCGGTCCGCGTCGTGGAGTGAGGCCGCCCGCGCCCCGGGCCCGGCCGGGGGCGCACCGGAGGGGACCGGTGGGCTGCCGCTCCCGGTGGGCGCCCCGGCGGGAGAGGGCTCAGTCCCCCTCGGGGGCGCGGGGCGGTCGGCCACGGCGGGGCAGGGCCCCGGCGTCCTTGGGCAGCCGGCCGGCGGCGGCGAGCGCCTGCCGCAGCAGGTACTCCACCTGCGCGTTGGTGCTGCGCAGTTCGTCCGCCGCCCAGCGGGCCAGTGCGTCGTGGACGGACGGGTCGAGCCGCAGCAGCACCTGCCGGCGCTGCCGCGGCCGTCGCCGGTCCGCCCCGGGGGCGTCCGACCCCTCCCCGTCCGTCACTGGTAGAGGGAGCCCGTGTTCAGGACGGGCTGTGCGGCGCGGTCACCGCACAGCACCACCATCAGGTTGGAGACCATGGCCGCCTTCCGCTCCTCGTCCAGTTCCACGATGCCCTGCTCGCTGATGCGATCCAACGCCTGCTCCACCATGCCGACGGCGCCCTCGACGATCTGCCGGCGGGCCGCCACGACCGCACCGGCCTGCTGGCGCTGGAGCATGGCCGAGGCGATCTCCGGGGCGTAGGCAAGGTGGCTGAAGCGGGACTCGATGATGGTCACGCCGGCCGCCTGGACCCGCACGGTCAGCTCCGCCGCCAGCTTCTCGGTGATCTCCTCCGCGTTGCCGCGCAGCGAGAGGCCGCCGTCGTCGTGCGAGTCGTAGGGGTACTCGATGGCGATGTGGCGGACCGCGGCCTCGGTCTGGGTGGCGACGAACTCCAGGAAGTCGTCGACCTCGAACATCGCCTGGGCGGTGTCCTCCACCTTCCACACCACGATCGCCGCCAGCTCGATCGGGTTGCCGTAGGCGTCGTTGACCTTCAGGACGTTGGTCTCGTGGTTGCGGACCCTGGTGGAGATCTTGGTGGCGCTGGTGAAGGGGTTCACCCACCGCAGGCCGTCGATGCGCAGGGTGCCGACGTACCGGCCGAAGAGCTGGATGACCCGGGCCTCACCCGGCGCGACCATCTTGACGCCCGTCATGCAGAACAGCGACACCACCATCAGCAGGATGCCGACCAAGATCATGGCCGCCGCCAGGCCGCCGGGGCCGTGCGAACTCAGCACGCCACCACCGATGATGAGGCCCAGCCCCACCAGCGTGCCGAGGATCGTCAGCAGCAGGCCCAGGCCGCCGCCGATGCTGTGCGCGGTGGTCTCCCGCACCTGCGGCGCCGGCATGTCCGGCGCGTCGACGTCGGCGCCCTCCGCCGCCCCCGCCGGGCCGTTCGGCTCACGGTCCCCGCCTGGTGTTCCACTCATTCCGCCACCCCGTTCCGTCCGGTGCATGCTTCTGTGCATGCAGCAAAGTGATAGCTATTTAAGCGCGGTTCCGCAGAGGCCCGCAAGGGGGTGCGCCTGAGCTTCGGTTGGTTCCCGACATTCGGGGTGCTGTTTGTCACGTCGGCAAAAACCGGGTTCCGTGACAAGGCGGTGACCTCGAGGCGTTAATTTCGTGTGCTGGTGTGTGCTGGGGGCGGAACGACTGGAGTGGCGGGAAGCGATGGGCCGAGCGGACGCGAGGAAGGCGCGCAAGCGGGGAGCGCGCAAGGCCAAGAGGAAGCGCGGCATACGGCGGCTCTTCTCCTGGAAGCTGTGGCTGGGCGCCTTCCTGGGCGTCTGCCTGCTGGGCATCGCCGGGTTCCTGATCCTCTACGCCCACGTGCAGATCCCGGACGGCGCCAACAAGGAGGCGACCGCGCAGAGCAGTGTCTACCGCCTGCCCAACGGCAAGGTGCTGGCCCGTGCGGGGACCAACCGGCAGGACGTCCACCTGGACCGCGTGCCCAGGAAGGTGCAACTCGCCTTCGTCGCCGCTGAGAACAAGACCTTCTACCAGGACTCGGGCGTGGACCTGAAGGGCACCGCGCGCGGCATCCTCAACACCCTCATGGGCAAGGGTGCACAGGGTGGTTCGACCCTCACCCAGCAGTACGTGAAGAACTACTACCTCACGCAGAACCAGACGGTCGACCGCAAGCTGCGCGAGATCATCATCTCCCTGAAGCTGGGCAAGGAGAAGACCAAGGACCAGATCCTGGAGGGCTACCTCAACACCAGCTACTTCGGTCGCAGCGCCTCCGGCATCCAGGCGGCGGCGCAGGCCTACTACCGCGTGGACGTCGAAAAGCTCACCATCAGCCAGGGCGCCTACCTCGCCTCGCTGATGCAGGCTCCCAGTGAGTACGACTGGGCGGTGGCCTCCAAGACCGGGCAGAAGCTGGTCAAGCAGCGGTGGGCGTACACGCTGAACAACATGGAGGAGATGGGCTGGATCACGCACAAGCAGCGTGAGGCCCAGGTCTTCGACCCTCCCATGAAGCCCAAGCCGCCGGCCGGCCAGAGCGGTGAGACCGGCTACTTCATCGACGCCGCCAAGCGCGAACTCGTCCGCGACGGCGTCGACGAGGCGTCGTTGGAGAGGGGCGGTTGGGACATCACCCTCAACATCGACCCCAAACGGCAGAAGAAGCTGGAGAAGGCGGTCCACGACAAGCTCACCGCGGACCTCGACCCGAAGAAGCGCGCAGTGGACGCCCACGCCCAGCTCGGTGCCGTGTCGGTGGACCCCAAGACGGGCAAGGTCCTGGCCCTGTACGGCGGCAGCGACTTCGCCACTCACGCTGTCAGCAACGCCACCCGCGCCGACTACCAGCCGGCCTCCACCTTCAAGCCCGTCATCCTGGCCGCCGCGATGGAGAACGGGGCGCACACCCAGGACGGCAAGGAGATCACTCCGGCCACCATCTACGACGGCTCCAACCGGCGCCCGGTCAAGGGGACCAGCGTCGCCTTCGCGCCGCCCAACGAGGACGAGCACGACTACGGCAACATCTCCGTCCAGACGGCCATGGACAACTCCGTCAACGCCGTCTTCGCGCAGATGGGCGCCGACGTCGGCCTGGACGAGCTGAAGAAGACGGCCGTGAAGCTCGGCATGGACGGCGACCACATCCAGGCCACCCCCGCCATGACCCTCGGGTCCATGACGGCCAGCCCGATGCAGATGGCCGGGGTCTACGCCACCTTCGACAACCACGGGCGGAAGGTCACCCCGAGCATCGTCGCCCAGGCCAAGGGCCCCGACGGGGCCTTCGACCTCCCCGACCCCATCGGCGACCAGGTCCTGGACCGGCACACCGCCGACACCGTCACCTCCGTACTGACCGGCGTGGTCGACGACGGCACCGCCTCGGAGGCGGTGCGCGACGCCTCGTACCACGCGGCGGGCAAGACCGGCACCTCCGACGACAACAAGTCGGCCTGGTTCACCGGCTACACCCCGTCCCTGGTCACCTCGGTCGGCATGTTCGGCGAGGACATGACGGCCGGCGGCAAGCAGGTGACGCTCAAGGGCACCGGCGGCGGCGGGCGTGTCAACGGTGGTGGCTACCCGGCGACGGTGTGGGCCTCCTACACGCAGTCCGCGCTGGGCAGCCGGCTGGGCGAGAAGTTCGACCTGGACACCGACATGGGTGCCGGCGTCGTGCCCTCGGCCCCGCCCTCGCCGTCCATCACGCCGACCCCGCCGTCCTCGCCGCCGAGCCCCACCCACACCAGTGAGGCCCCGCCCACGCCGAGCGACACCGCCTCCGGGCCCAGCGGCGGGCCCAGCGGCCCCACCCCGAGCGACTCCGCCTCCCCGCCCGACCCCGAGGACTCCGGCGGGCTGCCGGGCGGCGGGCAGGGCGACCAGGACGACGGGCTGGGCCCGCAACTGGGCGGCGAGACCCCCAGGCGGTAGCAGCGGCAGCGGAAGGCCCCCGCAGGCGAGGAGACTTGAGTTCTAGCGATCGTCGCAACACCCCAGTTCAAGGGGTGCGATGTTCGAGGTCCGCAAGACCCGGACGGTGGCTCAGGGCCGCAGGAAGCT
>NZ_JBHWGP010000018.1:0-130389 GCF_042733155.1 Streptomyces sp. NPDC059740
CAGCGTCGCCCACGTCCTGCACTGGTCCCGCTGGCGGCGACGACGCCAGCACCAGGCTCGGACCAGCCACTACAAGAGACGAGGCCACAGCCCAAGAACTGAAGCCTCGCCACGGTAAGCACCGTTGCAGTACTAGGTGGATCTTCGTGGTCAGTCCGCCGCGGGACCGGCCGATGGCGTGATCGTCCGGCTCGCCGGCCGGGGCCCCTTTTTTTTGCGGGCCCCGGCCGCGTGCTGGTGAGCGCGCACGATGGTGGAGTCCACCGATACCGCCCAGCTGACGTCGTCGTCCGCTTCGGCCTGGGCCACCAGGGCAGTGAACACCCGCTCCCACGTTCCGTCGACGGCCCACATCCGCAGCCGGTTGTAGACGCCGCGCCAGTTGCCGTACTTCTCCGGCAGGTGCACCCACTGGGTACCGGTCTGGAACTTGAAGGCGATCGCGTTGATCACCTCACGATGGTCTCGCCAGCGGCCACCCCGCTTCGGCGTCCGGTCCGGGAGCAACGGCTCGATCCGCGCCCACTGCGCATCAGTCAACGGCACATCCGGACCACGACCGGCTGATCCAAACGAAATGGCCTAGGCTGCGACGGAACGTTCTCCCCTACGAGTTGGAGGACTCGTGCGTCAGAGATACCTCGTCCCGGGCGCCGCAGCCCTGTGCCTGCTCCTGGCGGCACCGGCCTTCGCGGCCACACCCGAGCCGGGCGCACCGGGCATGGGCGACCCCTACTACCCGGACTACGGCAACGGCGGCTACGACGTCTCGCACTACGACCTCAGGCTCGCCTACCAGCCGAAGACCGACCAACTGGACGGCACCGCCACCCTGACCGCCACCACCACCCAGGACCTCTCCCGCTTCGACCTCGACTTCGCGCTGGACGTCAGCAGCGTCCTCGTCGACGGGCACCGGGCGGCCTTCGCGCGCAGCGGCGACCACGAGCTGCAGATCACCCCCGCCCAACCGCTCGCGAAGGGGCAGGAGATCACCGTCGTGGTGCGCTACTCCGGCGTCCCGTCAAGCGTGCAGGCCGAGGGCTTCACCTCCTGGCAGCGCACCCCCGACGGCGGGGTGGCGGCCAACGAGCCCGAGTCGGCCTGGTGGTGGTTCCCGAGCAACGACCACCCGCGGGACAAGGCCACCTACGACGTCTCCGTCACCGTCCCCGACGGCACCCAGGCGATCAGCAACGGCACGCTGCAGTCGACCAGTTCGCAGCTGGGCCGAACGCGGTACAACTGGCGCGAGGACAAGCCGCAGGCCACCTACCTGGCGACGCTGGCGGTGGGCAGGTTCGACATCACGACCGGGAAGACCGACTCCGGCATCCCGGTGACCAACGCGGTCAGCAAGGACCTCGGGGCGAACACGGGCGCCGCGAAGGCCAGCGTCGGGCGGACCTCGGAGATCATCGACTGGGAGTCCACGCTCTTCGGCCCGTACCCCTTCAGTGCGGTCGGCGGGTACGTGCCGAACGTGCCGACGCACTACGCCGTCGAGACGCAGACCCGGCCCTTCTACAGCCCGGCCCAGTTCGCCGACGGCGCCAACCCCTCGGTGATCGTGCACGAGTTGGCGCACCAGTGGTTCGGGGACTGCGTGTCGGTGGAGAACTGGCGCGACATCTGGGTGAACGAGGGGTTCGCCACCTACGCCCAGTGGCTGTGGTCGGAGAAGGAGGGTGAGGGCAGCGCCCGCGACCTCGCCGCCTACACCTACGCCCAGCACCCGGCGGACGACGCGTTCTGGACGGTGAAACCCGGCGACCCCGGCGCGGACAAGCAGTTCGACGACGCGGTCTACGACCGGGGCGCGATGGCACTGCAGGCGCTGCGCCAGAAGACCGGGGACAAGGTGTTCTTCAAGATCCTGAGGAGCTGGACCACCGAGCGCCGGTACGGCAACGGCTCGGTCCAGGACTTCCGGCGGCTCGCCTCCCGCGTCTCGGGGAAGGACCTCGGCCGGCTCTTCACGGACTGGCTGTTCACGCCGGCCCGCCCGAAGGCCCCCGCCTCCTGGCAGCCCGACGCCGCGCCCCGCTCCACCCTCGCCGGGCCGGTGAAGCCGAAGTCCTGGGAGCAGATCCGCACTGCCCGCACCGGTCACCGGGCAGCCGTCCCGGCACCTCGGTGACGGCCGACGTGCCCCGCCCGGGCACCTGAGGGAGCGGGGCGAGGCCCACGGGCCGCCGAACAGGCGCTCCGGGGGCCTTCGCGCGGATGCCGCGCCCGACGCTGGCCGGGGCCGCGGACCGAGGGCCGCCCTGCCGGGGCCGGGCCCCTCAGCCACACCGCCCGCCGGACCGCGGCCCCGTCAGGCCCGTCCTCTCCTCCCGCTAGGGTCGTGCCGAGCGGGGGCGCAGACCGCCCGCAGGAGCCCTTCAGCCGGGCGGTGGCGCGTGGAGTAACTCTGGAGGCGTGATGCGTGGTGTCCCGGTGGCGCAGCGGCGGGCGCGGTTGGCGTGGCGGCACCGTCTGACGCCCGGCCGGCGGGCGGCGGGTCCGGTGGAGGTCGCCGCCGACCTGGTGGCGCTGCACGGCACGGACCCCACCTCGGTGTACGTCTCGGCGTGGGCGCGCATGACGGGCGGTGGGGTCGCCGAGATCGAGCAGGCGCTGTACGAGGACCGGACGCTGATCCGCCTGCTGGCGATGCGGCGCACCGTCTTCGTCACCACCCTGGAGGGGGCAGCGGTGCTCCAGGCCGCCTGCTCGCGGTCGGTGGCGGCACGGGAGCGGCGCAAACTGCTGGGGCTGCTGCTGGACTCCGGTGTCGGCGGGCCCGGGGAGGCGGACGTCGAGCGGTGGCTGGCAGCGACCGAGGAGGTGGCCGAGCGGGCGCTTCGGGCACGGGGTGAGACCACCGCGACCGAGCTGGCCGGTGACGACCCCCGGCTGTCCGCCCAGGTGGTGCTCGCCCGGGGGAAGCACTACGAGGGGCGTCAGAGCGTGGCGAGCCGTCTGCTGCTGCTCATGGCGGCCGAGGGCAGGGCGGTGCGCGCCCGTCCCCGCGGCTCGTGGACCTCGCACCAGTACCGCTGGTCCCCGATGACGCGCTGGTGCCCTGCCGGGATCGCCGAACTGCCCGCCGAGGAGGCGGAGAAGGAACTGGCCCGGCGCTGGCTGTACGCCTTCGGTCCGGCGCCCGCGACCGACCTCCAGTGGTGGGCGGGCTGGACCAGGACGCAGACCCGGCGGGCGCTCGCCGGGCTCGACACCGTCGAGGTGGACCTGGACGGCTGCACCGGACTGCTGCTCGCCGAGGACCAGGAGGAGGTGGCCGAGGTGGAGCCCTGGGCCGCCCTGCTGCCGGCGCTCGACCCCACGCCGATGGGCTGGCACGACCGGGAGTGGTTCCTCGGCCCCCACGGCCACCGCCTGTTCGACCGGGCCGGCAACATCGGGCCCTCGGTGTGGTGGAACGGACGGGTGGTGGGTGGCTGGTCCCAGAACGCCGACGGGGAGATCGTCCACGCCTTCCTGGAGGACGTGGGCGGTGAGGCGCGTGCCGCGGTCGCTGCCGAGACCGAGCGGCTCGCCCGGCGGCTGGGCCCGACCAGGCTGGCCGTGCGGGGCCGGGGGCGGTCCCCGCTGGAGGAGGAGCTGGCGGGCGGCGGACCGCAGGGGTGATCCGGGCGGTGCGGCCGTCCACCGGCCCCGGCTGCGCGCCGGGGCGTCGGTGCCGTCCCGTCCGCCTGGCCGGTCGCCCCGCGGTTCCTCAGCCGGCGACGGGCAGCGGCAGGTCGTGCCGGCCGAGCCACTGCCGGTAGGCGGCGCTCCGCTCCGCCACCTCGCGGTAGGAGGCCCGCAGGTCGGCGAAGAGCCCGGAGTAGCTGTGCGCGGCGAGGACCTGCTCCGGCGAGGTGCGGTGCGCCATGAACAGCCGCACGGCGAGCGGGTCGCCGGCCAGTGGCCGGATGGCCATACCGGGGCGCGGGTGCGTGGTCGGCTGGCAGGGGGTGACGACGACGCCCGCGGCCACCAGGTCGGCCGCCGTGGTGTAGTCACCGTGCACGAACCGGGGGTTGAGCCCGGCGGTGGCGAACACCCGCCGCAGGCCCACCCACTCGCCGTCCACGGTGGAGTCGACCATCCACTCGTCCGCCACCAGGTCCGTGAGTTCCACCACCGACCGGCGCGCGGCCGGGTGGGACTCGGCCAGGGCGACGAACTGCGGCTCGCGGTGTACCAGTTCGCGGGTGGCCAGGCCGTCCGGCACGCGCAGGGGGGCGCCCTCCACCTCGTGCACGAACGCCACGTCGAGCTGTCCGCCGGCCACCATCTGCAGGAGGGCGTTGGCGGACACGTCGACGCGGATGGTGGTGTCCGTCTCGGGCAGCCGGGCCCGCAGCCGGCGCAGCCATCCCGCGACGACACGGCTGCTGGTGCAGCCGATGCGCAGCCGGCCGCCGTGCTCCCGGTTGGTCGCCGCGGCGACCTCGTCGAGCAGGGCGCTCATGTCGGAGACGATGGAGCGGGCGCGGCACAGCACGGAGCGGCCCAGCAGCGTCAGCCGGGTGCCCTCGGGACCGCGTAGGAACAGCTCGCCGCCCAACGCGTTCTCGATGCGTTGCAGTTGCGCCGTGAGAGAGGGTTGCGTGACGCCGAGCGCCCTCGCCGCCTTGCGCACGCTGCCGGCGTCGGCGACGGCGCAGAGTGCCCGCAGGTGCCTGACCTCAAGCTCCACGCGGGGAGCATAGCGAGTTCACAGGCTGCGCCACCAGGTCGACCAATGCCGTCAACAGCACCTTTATGTACGCAGTTTGGGCAGTAATCGATCACTGGCGTTCACTCGTCGGCCATGGAGAGACACAAACCGGCCAGGGGTGCCCGCACTCCGACAGGGGTATCCCCTCGCGCTATACCCACCTGCGATCTCCGGCTGCCCGCCCCCGGGGCTCCAGACTCTCGGCACCAGAGTTCACCCGCCGTCCACCGCCGCGCCGCCCCCACCGGATGCGGCCTCGGACGGCAGGACGACAAAGGAGCCCCCCACATGAGATCTTCCCGGACCGTCCGCTCCGCGGCACTCGGCCTCGGTATCGCCGCCGCCCTCGCCACCGCCGCACCGGTGCACGCCGCCACCCCCGCCCACCAGGCCGCCCACCACCAGGTGACGGCCGCCCGGTACGTCGGCTCGGCGCAGGAGAAGGCCGACACGAAGGCCTTCTACGACGCGGTGATGAAGTCCGCCCGGGCCCGCATGGCGGCCCACCCGAACCTCACGACGGTCACCGTCGTCTACGACCCGAGCGGCGCGCCGACGTTCCAGTCGCAGATATCCCAGGCCGCACAGATCTGGAACAGCGCGGTCAGCAACGTCAAGCTGTCGGCCGGCAGCAACGCCGACTTCTCCTACCGCGAGGGCAACGACTCGCGGGGCTCCTACGCCAGCACCGACGGGCACGGCAGCGGCTACGTCTTCCTGGACTACGCGCAGAACCAGGAGTACAACTCCACCCGCGTCGTCGCCCACGAGACCGGCCACGTCCTCGGCCTGCCCGACGACTACTCCGGCCCCTGCAGCGAGCTGATGTCCGGCGGCGGCCCCGGGCCGTCCTGCCAGAACACCCAGCCGGACGCCAACGAGCGCGCGACCGTGGACCAGCTCTGGGCCAACGGCCTGGCCGGCGCCCACATGGCGCCCGCCTCCTGACCCCGGCACGGGTCCCCCTGCCGGTCCCACCCCCGGCCGCCCGCCCCGGCCACCCCGCGTCCTCCCCGCGGGCGGGGAGGCGGTCGGGCGGGTACCGGCAGTGAACGCCGGGTGGGGCGTCCTCCTCGGAGGGCGCCCCACCCGCCGTTCGCGACACACCCCGTCCGCCGTCGGTACCGGTCCGGCACAAAGCGTGCCCGGCCACACCCGCTGCGTTCGCTCCGAAGCGTGCCGAGGGAACAGCGGGACACCCCCGACCGTTTCCTCCGTATATGACGGGAGAGGGGTATGACGGGAGACGAAGCGCTGGCACGCATGACGGAGCGGCGGGCTGCGACGGTGGAGCTCATCGACTCGCTGACGCGGCTCCGCAACGACGTGGTGGCGGCCGCCGAGTACACCAACGGTGACGACGAGCACGACCCGGAGGGCGCCACCGTCGCCTTCGAGCGGGAGCGCCTCCGCGCCGAGCTGGACCGCCTCCACCGGGAGCTGGCCGACCTCGACCGGGCGACCGAGCGGCTGCGGCAGGGCTCGTACACCGTGTGCGAGAGCTGCGGCGGCCCCATCGGCGCGGAGCGCCTGGCCGCCCGGCCCGCCGCCCGGACCTGCATTTCCTGCGCCGCCACCCGCTGAGCCGCACCGTTCACCCGGGGTGACGGGGCGAGGGCCCACGGTGTCCGCCTCGGTGGACGGCGCCTCCACACCCGACCCGGCCGGGGCGCGGCTCCGAGAAGGCGCGCCCCGGCCGTCGTGCTCAGAAGGTCGGCGGGGCCCCGGTCAGCCCACCGTCCACTTCTGGGCGCTGGTGCCGTTGCAGGTCCAGATCTGCAGCCGGGTGCCGTCGGCCGAGGAGCCTCCCTTGGCGTCCAGGCACTTGTTCGCGCCGGTGTTGGTCAGGTCGTGGGCCGCGGTCCAGGTCCACTTCTGGGCGTTGGTGCCGTTGCAGGTGTACAGCTGGACCGCGGCGCCGTCCGCCGTGGAGCCGCCGGCGACGTCCAGGCACTTGCCGAGCGCGCGCACCGTGCCGTCGCCGGGGAGGGTCCACTGCTGTGCGACGTTGCCGGTGCAGTTGTGGAGCTGGATCGGGGTGCCGTCGGCGCTGGAGCCGCCCGCCACGTCCGCGCACATGCCGCCGATGCCGGTGATGGCCCCGGAGGTGGGGGTGGAGCCGCCGCCGTCGGAGGTGGCGACGCGGACGTAGTCGACGGTCATGGTCTGCGGGAAGGACGTGGACCCGTCGGGGCTGCCCGGCCAGTTCCCGCCGATCGCCAGGTTCAGGATGAGGAAGAAGGGGTGGTCGAAGACCCAGCGGTCACCGCCCAGGTCGGCGGGGGTGCGGGTCTGGTAGGCGGTGCCGTCCACGGACCAGGTGATCGCGTTCGGGCTCCAGTCGACCGCGAAGGTGTGGAAGGCGTCCGCGAAGGCCGCTCCGCCGGGGAGGGAGTAGGGCGCGCCGATGCCCTCGGCCCCGGAGTAGCCCGGGCCGTGGATCGTGCCGTGGACGGTGCCGGGCTCCTTGCCGATGTTCTCCATGATGTCGAGTTCACCGCTGTTCGGCCAGCCGGCGCTGCCCAGGTTGTCGCCGAGCATCCAGAACGCCGGCCACACGCCCTGGCCCCGGGGGATCTTGATGCGGGCCTCGAAGTGCCCGTAGGCCTGGGTGAAGGTGCGCGAGGTGTTCAGGCGGGCGGAGGTGTACTGGCAGGTGCCGTACCAGCACTGCCGGCTCGTGTCGGAGTTCTTCCGGGCGGTGATCACCAGGTGCCCGGCGCCGTCGAGCGCGGCGTTGGAGGTGCTGTTGGTGTAGTACTGCAACTCGTTGTTGCCGTTGCCCGAACCACCGGTCTCGATCGTCCACTTGCCGGAGTCGGGTGGCGACCCGGCTGCGCCGTCGAACTCGTCGGACCAGCTCTGCACGGTCGCGGCGCCGGCCCGCGGCGCGCTGGGGCCGGCGGTGAGCAGCATCGTGCAGCCGAGCGCTGCGAGGACGGTCAGCACCAGGGATCTGAGGCGGAGTCTTCGTGCACGGAGTGCGGCCATGGCCATACGTCCCTCGTCTAGGGGAAGGTCAGGGGTGCGTGCGTGCCGGTGGCGGCGGGCTGTTCGCAGCACGGGAGGGCAGTGCGCTGAGAGCGCTCTCCCGCAGGGCTCACCGCCGTGCGGACCTGATGGTACGGCGGCGGACCGCAACCGCCAACGGGCGCGGACGCACGCGTTCTCCCGCAACCGCCTGGCGGATTCGCCCCCTTGACCGCAGAGGTGTGCCCGCCTGTTCCGCCGCCGTACCCGAGCCGTGGAGGGACCCTTGGGCTCTCCGGCATGGGGGTCGCCCGCACACCCCGCCCCCGAACTGTGTAGCCCCGTCACATGTGCGCTGGATCCGGGCCTTCCTACCGTGTGCCGTCACGGATACGTCCCGGCCGACCCCAGGAAGTGGTGCACATGTCCTCAGCCGCCGCGGCTCCACCCGCCCCCACCGGACTCGGCCGCATCGTCGCGGCCAGTCTCGTCGGCACCACCGTCGAGTGGTACGACTACTTCCTCTACGGCTCGGCGGCGGCGCTCGTCTTCGGGAGGGTGTTCTTCCCCGAGTCCGACCCGCTGACCGGCACCCTGCTCTCGTTCCTGACCTACGCCATCGGTTTCGCCGCCCGGCCGCTGGGCGCCGTGGTCTTCGGCCACTTCGGCGACCGGCTGGGGCGCAAGAAGCTGCTGGTGGTCAGCCTGCTGATGATGGGCGGTGCCACGGCCCTCATCGGGTGTGTGCCGGGCTACGGCACCATCGGGGTGGCGGCGCCCGTGGTGCTGACGGTGCTGCGGCTGATACAGGGTTTCGCGCTGGGCGGTGAGTGGGGCGGTGCGGTGCTGCTGGTCTCCGAGCACGGGGACGCCCGGCGCCGCGGGTTCTGGGCGTCCTGGCCGCAGGGCGGGGCACCCGCGGGCAACCTGCTGGCCGTGGGCGTGCTGTCGCTGATGACGACGGTGCAGAGCGACGCGGCCTTCAACGCCTGGGGATGGCGGGTGCCGTTCCTGCTCTCCGCGGTACTGGTGGGCGTCGGGCTGTGGGTGCGGCTGTCGGTGGACGAGTCCCCGGTGTTCCAGGCCGCGCTCGCGAAGGCCGCGGCCCGCCGGGAGGCCGAACCCGCGGTGGAACGGCAGCCGCTGGCCGCGGTGGTGCGCCACCACTGGCGGGACATCCTGGTGGCGATGGGCGCCCGCATCGCGGAGAACATCTCGTACTACGTCATCACCGCCTTCATCCTCGCCTACTGCGTGGACCACCTGGGCATGGACAAGCAGACCGCGCTGAACGCCGTACTCATCGGCTCGGCGATCCAGTTCGGCCTCATCCCGCTGTTCGGGGCGTTGTCCGACCGGGTGGGCCGCAAGCCGGTCTACCTGGTCGGTGCCGTCGGTATGGGCGCCTGGACCTGGGCGTTCTTCGCCCTGGCCGACACCCGCTCCTTCCCGGCCCTGGTGCTCGCCGTGACGGTGGCGCTGGTGTTCCACAGCGCCATGTACGCCCCGCAGGCCGCCTTCTTCTCCGAGCTGTTCGCCACCCGGATGCGGTACTCCGGCTCGTCGATCGGCGCCCAGCTCTCCTCCGTCGCCGCGGGGGCCCCCGCTCCGCTGATCGCCACCGCGCTGCTCCAGTCCTCGGGCTCGTCCACACCGATCTCGCTGTACGTGTGCGCCGCGGCGGTGGTGACGGTCGTGGCGGTGGTGTGCGCCCGCGAGACCCGTGGCCGGGACCTGGCGAACGTGGGACCGGAGGCCGAGGCGGCGCTGCCGGACGCCGCCCACGGGGAGCAGAGCCCGTCACCCGCCTGACCGGGGCCGGGGCGGCCGGAGCCGGGGCGTACCGCCGCCCGGCCGCCTCCCCTAAAGTGAGTGGGCTCATGCCGCTGCGCCGCCTGAGGACGCGCGCGTCCGGCGGCGTGAGAGTCGACCGCGTAAGGAGGACCGCCGTGTCCGTGTCGTCCTCCCCCGCCCCCCACCTGCGGGGGCTGCTGGACCTGCTGGCCGTGGACGCACCGGCCGAGGCGATCAGCGCCGTCACCGTGCGGGCGCGCTCGGCCGGGGTGGCGCAGGGCGACCTGGCGGAGGTGGAGCAGGCCGTCGGCACCGCGCTGCGGGTGCGCAGCATGCTGCGCCAGCACCGCCGCCGCGAGCAGGAACTGACCGCCCTCTTCGACACCGCGGGCGACCTCGCCGCCTCCACCGACCTGGACTCCGTGCTGCGGTCCATCGTCCGCCGGGCGAGGCGGCTGCTGGGCACCGACAGCGCCTACCTCACGCTGCCGGACGAGGAGGCCGGGGACACGTACATGCGGGTCACCGACGGCTCGGTCTCCCCCGTCTTCCAGAACCTCCGGCTCGGCCTCGGTGACGGACTGGGCGGTCTGGTCGCGCAGACCGCCCGGCCCTACGCCACGCCCGACTACCCCAGTGACGCACGCTTCCGCCACACCGGGTCCATCGACGCGGGCGTGGGCGACGAGGGGCTGGTGGCGATCCTGGGGGTACCGCTGCTGCTCGGCTCGCGGCGGGGTGGCGAGGGCAAGGTCATCGGTGTGCTGTTCGCCGCCGACCGCTCCCCGCGCTCCTTCGGCCAGGACGAGGTGGCGCTGCTGTGCTCGCTGGCCGCGCACGCCGCGATCGCCATCGACACCGCGCGGGCCCTGGACGACACCCGCAGCGCCCTGGCCGAGCTGGCGGACGCCAATGAGGTGGTGCGGCGGCACTCGGCGGCGTTGCAGCGCGCGGAGGAGGCCCACGACCGGCTGACCGACCTGGTGCTGCGCGGCGGGGACGTGTCGGACGTGGCCGCGGCGGTGGCCGCGCTGCTCGGCGGGCCCATCGCGGTGCACGAGCCGGGTGGCCGGCCGCTGGCCGCCGTCACCGCGGACGGTTCGCCCTTCGCGGTGGCCGGCGTCGACGCCGTGTGGCTGGCGGAGGCGGCGGCCGAGTCCCGGCAGCGGGGGCGGGCCGTGCGCCGCGACGGGCAGTGGGTCTGCGCGGTGCTCGCCGGCCGGGAGCTGCTGGCGACCACCGTGCTGCACGACCGGGACGGGCTGGACGGCCCCGACCGCCGCCTCTTCGAACGTGCCTGCGTGGTGACGGGCTTGCTGCTGTTGCTGCGGCGTTCGGTGGCCGAGGCCGAGAACCGGGTCCGGGGCGAGCTGGTCGCCGACCTGCTCAGCGACCCGGACCGCGATCCGGCCGGGTTGCGGGAGCGGGCCCGGCGGCTGGGCGTGGACGTGGACCGGCCGCACCTGGTCCTGGTGGCCCGCACGACGGAGGAGGCGCGGGAGCGGCTGGGGGCGGCGGCCGTCCAGTACCTCTTCGGCGGCGGCCCGGGGGGCCTGGCGGCGGAGCACGGCGGCGCCACGGTCCTGATGCTGCCCGAGGAGGCCGCGGAGGACGGGGCGGGGGCCGGGCGCTCGCCGGGCCAGGTGGCGGGCGAGGCCGCCGCG
Source organism: Streptomyces sp. NPDC059740 (assembly GCF_042733155.1). Classification (NCBI taxonomy): domain Bacteria; kingdom Bacillati; phylum Actinomycetota; class Actinomycetes; order Kitasatosporales; family Streptomycetaceae; genus Streptomyces; species Streptomyces sp. NPDC059740. The sequence continues at coordinate 11,143 of NZ_JBHWGP010000018.1, forward strand.
CGGCTGGGACTGTTCGTGGGCGCTCCGGTCACCGTGGCCGCCGCGGGGCCGGCCACCGGGCCGCAGCGGTTGGCGGCGGCGCACGCGGAGGCGGGGCGCTGCCTGCGGGCGATGCAGGTGCTGGGGCGGACCGGGGAGGGGGCCGGCGCCGCCGAACTGGGCTTCCTCGGTGTGGTGTTGGGGCAGGGGCACGATGTCGCGGGGTTCGTGGCGGGGGTGCTGGGCCCGCTGCTGCGCTACGACGCGCGGCGCGGCACCGAGCTGGTGCGGACGCTGGACGCGTACTTCGGTTGCGGCGGCAGCCTGACCCGGGCCAAGGACGTGCTGCACGTGCACGTCAACACGGTCGTGCAGCGCCTGGACAGGGTGGCGGCGCTGCTCGGTGAGGACTGGAGCGCCCCGGACCGGGCGCTGGAGATCCAGGTCGCGCTGCGCCTGCACCGGCTGGCGGGGGACGTGGGTTAGGGGTCCTTGCCATATGAGCGTCCGGTGAGGTCGCGTGGTCCGGTGCCGTGCATCGCAAGGCGCCGGAGAGCCCTCGTAGCAGAGCTACCAGGACCTTTCGGCAACGCCGCGAGGTGCGGTGCCAGACCACGCGGCCCGGGCGGGCATATGGCAAGGACCCCTGAGGGCCTTTCTTCCGTGTCCTGCCGGGCTCGCGGGGCCTGGCTCCGCTGCCTGCCCGGCCCGGCACCAGAGCAGGGCCCTGGTCCAGGACGTGTCTCAGGAGGTGTCGGCGTGAGTTTCCGGCTGGCGGCGTACGCGGTGTGCGTCGAGGACGGGCGGGCGCTGCTCGCCCGGCACGTACCGGCCAGGGGGGAGGCCACCTGGACGCTTCCGGGCGGCAGGGTCGAGCACGCGGAGGACCCGTTCGACGCGGTGATCCGGGAGGTCGCCGAGGAGACCGGCTGCGAGGCGGTGGTCGAACGTCTGCTGGGCGTGGACTCGCGGGTCGTCCCCGCAGCCGAACGCACCGTGCCCGGCGGACCGGAGCACCAGAACGTCGGCATCTTCTACCAGGTCCGCATCACCGGGGGCCGGCTCCGGCCCGAGCCGGACGGCGAGATCGCCGAGTCGGTCTGGACGCCCCTGCCCGAGGTCGCCGGCCTGCGCCGGTCATCGCTGGTCGATGTCGGCCTGGCCCTGGCCCGGATCCGGCCGGCGACCGGCCATGTCGCCCCCGTCCCGGTCGGCGGGCTGATCCGGCACTGAGGCACTCACCGGTCTGCGTCCGCCCTGCTCCTCCTCGCCCGGCGCCCGGGAGCGGCCGGGGAAGCTCTAGGCTTCCGTCATGACCAGTGGGGAGCGCCGGGTGGTGGAGTTGACGGTGGGGGAACTGGCCGCACGCAGCGGGGTGCAGCCCTCGGCCCTGCGGTTCTACGAGCGGCAGGGGTTGATCCACTCCCGGCGCACCAGCGGCAACCAGCGCCGCTACACCAGGGACACGCTGCGGCGGGTGGCCTTCGTGCGGGCCTCGCAGCGGGTGGGCATCTCGCTGGCGCAGATCAAGGAGGTCCTGGACCTCTTCCCCGCCGACCACGTCCTGACGCGGGAGGACTGGGCGCGCATCACGCAGTGCTGGAAGCAGGATCTGAACAGCCGTATCGAGCAGTTGCAGCGGCTGCGGGACAACCTGACCGACTGCATCGGCTGCGGCTGCCTGTCGCTGGAGCGGTGCACCCTGGCCAACCCCTTCGACCGGCTGGCCGAGGAGGGCCCCGGGCCCCACCGCTACCTGGAGGGCTGAGCACCCGGCGGCCGACGGGGCCGGCGGCTTGACGCGCCGGCCGCCTGAGCCGGCGGCCGGCGCACGTGGTGGCCCCGCGTCCGCCGGCCGTTCGTGCGGTGTCGGCGGGCGCGGGGCGGCTCGGTGGTCCCTGCCGGGACCGGGTGGCCGGGCCTCAGGGGCGGGTGGGGCGCTCCAGGAGGCGGCCGGAGGGGGCGGCGAAGGTGGTGCCGTCGGTGATGCGGCGCCCGCGCAGCCAGGTGGAGCGGACCACTCCGTGCAGGGTGCGGCCGGCGTAGGCGCTGATCTTGTTGCGGTGCTGGAGCGCCTGGACGTCGACGGTGAAGGTCTCCTCGGGTGCCAGGACGGCGAAGTCCGCGTCGCGGCCCGGCTCGATGGCGCCCTTGGTCTCCAGCCCGGCCAGGGCTGCCGGCCGGGCCGACATCCACCGGACGACGTCGTCCAGGGCATGGCCCCGGGCCCGGGCGGCGGTCCAGATGGCGGGCAGGCCCAGCTGGAGGGAGGAGATGCCGCCCCAGGCGGCGCCGAAGTCGGGCGTCTTGAGGTCGGTGGTGGAGGGCGAGTGGTCGGAGACGACGCAGTCGATGGTGCCCTCGGCCAGCCCCTGCCACAGCAGGTCCTGGTTGGCGGCCTCGCGGATGGGCGGGCAGCACTTGAACTCGGAGGCGCCGTCGGGGACTTCCTCCGCGGTGAGGGTCAGGTAGTGCGGGCAGGTCTCGACGGTGAGGCGGACGCCGTCGCGCCTGGCGGCGGCGATGAGCGGCAGGGCGTCGCTGGAGGAGAGGTGGAGGATGTGGACGCGCGCGTCGAGCCGTGCGGCCAGCTCGATCAGGCCGGCTATGGCGTCGTTCTCCGAGACGCGGGGGCGCGAGGCGAGGAAGTCGGCGTAGCGGGGGCCGGAGGCCTGGGGGGCGGCGTCGAGGTGGGTGGGGTCCTCGGCGTGGACGATGAGGAGGCCGCCGAAGCCGGCGATCTCGGTGAGGGAGGCCGCCAGGTGCTCCGCGTCGAGCTCGGGGAACTCCTCGACGCCCGAGGGCGAGAGGAAGCACTTGAAGCCGAAGACGCCGGCGTCGTGCAGGGGACGCAGGTCCTTGACGTTGTCGGGGAGGGCGCCGCCCCAGAAGCCGACGTCGATGTGCGCCTTGTCCCGGGCCACTGCGCGCTTGGTGTCGAGGTGGGGGACGGTGGTGGTCGGCGGGAGGCTGTTGAGCGGCATGTCGATCAGGGTGGTGATGCCGCCGGCGGCCGCTGCGCGGGTGGCGGTCCAGAACCCCTCCCACTCGGTGCGGCCGGGGTCGTTGACGTGGACGTGCGTGTCGACGAGGCCCGGCAGCAACGCGTCGTCCCCGAAGTCCTCCAGCTTCGCGCCGGCGGGCACCTCGGCGTCGTGCGGGAGGAGGTCGACGATGCGCCCCGCCGTGACGGCGACGGACGCGGGGCGCGTTCCCTGCGGTGTGACCACGCGTGTGGAGCGCAGCACCAGCTCTACGTCGGACACCCGGTCTCCTTCTGCTGTTCGGGGCTGTGGGCGGCTTGCGGTGTGCGGTTCCCGGCAGGCCGGGGCCGGGGGGCTGAAGGGGTGGGAGCCACCCGCGCCGTGGGGCCGTGGGCCCGCACGGCCGTCGAGGCCGGCCCTCCCACCGGCTTCAACGTTTTGTTGAAGAAGTTTCACCCGGGCGCGGCCCCGGGTCAAGACCCGCCGGCCACCGCGACCGCACCCGGTGGCGCTCACGCCTGCTCGGCCGGGGCCGTCTCGGGGCGGGGAGCGGGCGTGGCCGCCGCACTCCCCCCGACCGCGGCCCCGTCCGCCGCGGCCTCCTCCCGTGCGGCCACCAGCTCGGCGTGGGAGGTGACGATCTCCTGCGGCACGGGCCGCCCCGAGGTGTCACGTCCGGAGAGGGCGAGGTAGAGGCCGCCTGCCACCAGCATGCCGACGAGCCAGGCGAACGGCGCCACCGCGTCGAGGGCGGGCAGGAGGGCGATCACCGCGGAGACCACGGCGGCCGGCACGAAGGCGACCAGCGCCTTGGGGTTGTAGCCGCGCCGGTAGTGGTAGGCGCCCGCCCTGTCGGCGCTGAAGAGGGCGTCCACGTCGATCCGGCCGCGCCGTACCGCGAAGTAGTCGACGAGGAGGATCGCCACCAGCGGGCCGAGGAAGGCCCCGAGTCCGCCGAGGAAGTACTGGATCACCAGCGCCGAGGAGTACAGCTTCCAGGGCATGACCAGGACCGCGAGCACCGCGGTGATCAGCCCGCCGCGCTTGAAGTTGAGGTACCGGGGGGCGAGGTTGGCGAAGTCGTAGGCGGGCGAGACGAAGTTGGCCACGACGTTGATGCCGATCGTGGCGATGATGAAGGCGAGCGCGCCGATGACCGTGACGACGGGGTTGTCGATCTTCTGGATGACCTTGACCGGATTGTCGATCGCCTCGCCGTAGACCGAGATGGTGCCGGCCGTGACGAGGACCGCGACGACCGCGAAGGCCGTGAAGTTGAGCGGCAGTCCGAGCAGGTTGCCGCGCCGGTAGGAGCGGTGGTCGGGCGTGAACCGCGCGAAGTCGGCGTAGTTCAGGACGAGGGTGAGGAAGGTCGTCACCGTCAGGCTGACGCCGATGACGCTCTCCTTGACCTGGTCGCCCACACCGAGCCCGGTCAGGCTCCTGGTCAGCGAGATGTCACCACCGGACTTCACCACGAGGTAGACGGCGAGCACCAGGACCACCAGCCAGATCACCGGGCCGGTGGCGAAGTCCTGGACCTTGCGGATGAACTCCATGCCGCGGGTGAGCAGCAGCGCCTGGATGCCCCACATGGCCAGGAAGGCGACCCAGCCGAGGGTGGAGAGCCCGAGGAGGTCGTTGTGGTCGTAGGCGTCGAGCCCGGGGGCGACCTGGAGCGCGAGGAGCACCACGGCGGTGGACGCCAGCCAGGTCTGGATGCCGTACCAGGCCACGGCCATGATCGCCCGGATCAGCGCCGGGATGTTGGCGCCGTAGACACCCCAGCTGGCGCGCGCGAGCACCGGGTAGGGGACTCCGGTGCGGTGCCCGGCGTGCCCCATGCGGTTCATCAGGAAGTACACCAGGGTGATGCCGACCAGCAGCGTGGCGAAGACCTCCCAGGCCGGCAGCCCGAGGACGAAGAGGCTGGACGCGAAGGCGTAGTTGCTGATCGCGTGGGTGTCGGACATCCACAGGGCGAAGACGCTGTAGGTGCCCCAGTTGCGTTTCCGCGTCGGGGCGAGGTCGGCGTTGAACAGCCGCGGATCGGGCTGTGCGGCGGGGTGCTCCGGACGGGGGTGTGCGGGGTGTGGAACCACGTGCTGTCCTCCCAGGCAGATGGGGTGGAGCTCGAAGAAAAGATGTCAGACGTCTGATGTCTCGACGGAAAGTTCATGGTTCCGCGCGACGCCCCCGGCGCTCTGCCGGTGTGCCGCGGCGCCGGCCTGCGCCAGGTGGACGCCGAGCGGCCAGCCCCCGATCCGCTTGGGGCGGGGCGGGGCGAAACTGCGGGCCGTGCTGGTGGTCAGCCCCAGCCCGACCACGGCCTCCGCGAACTTCACGGCTGCCGCGACACCGTCCACGACGGGGACGCCCAGCGCGGCGGACACCCGCTCCTGGAGCCCGGCCATGCCCCCGCAGCCCAGGCAGACCACCTCGGCTCCGGCCCGGAGCGTCTCCCGGGCCCGCTCGATGATCACCTCGACGGTGCGCTCAGGGTCCTCCTCCAGCTCCAGGACGCCGAGGCCGGTACCGACCACCGCCGCGCACCGCTGCGCCAGGCCGGCCGTCAGCAGCCGGTCCTCGATCTGGGGCACGGCCCGGTCCAGGGTGGTGACCACGCCGTAGGAGTGGCCGAGGAAGAGAGCCATCTGCGCGGCGCACTCGGTGATGTCAAGAACCGGTACGTCCAGCAGTTCCTGGGCGCCCTCCCGGCCGGGCTCGCCGAAGCCGGCCATCACCAGGGCGTCAAAGGGGCGCAGGTCCGCCTCCAGGGTGCACAGCCGGTCCAGCACGGCGGCGGCGCTGAGGTACCCCTCGAAGTGGCCCTCGATGGACTCCGGCCCCCAGGTGGGTTCAGTTGCCAGGATCTGCGTGCCGGGCGAGGCGACGGACTCGGCCGTGGCCCGGATGGTCGCGGTCATGGCGGCGGTGGTGTTGGGGTTCATGACGAGAAGGCGCATGACACTCCGAGAGAGGGAGGGCAGATTTCCGCTGGGTGGACTGCGGGTTTCGCGCAGCGAACGTAGCCAGGGCGCTGCGGACCGTCAAGGGATGTCCGCCCACCGAACGAGGTCACCGCCCGTTCCCGCCGGACCTCGCCCCTGCCTGGGGCGTGTGCGCTCCGGGGGCGGCCGGTAGGCTGCCCCGGTCGGAGCCGCCGCCACCAGACCACCGGGCGCCGACCCGAACCGCCAGGAAAGGAACGCCGACGTGCCGCCGTCCAGCGCCAGCACCTCCGACGCCAAACCCGCAGCGGGTGGCGTGCAGTCCCTTGAGCGGGCTTTCGACCTGCTGGAGCGGATGGCCGATGCGGGCGGAGAGGTGGGACTCAGCGAACTCTCCGCCAGCAGCGGTCTCCCCCTGCCCACGATCCACCGTCTCATGCGGACGCTGGTGTCCTGCGGTTACGTCCGCCAGCAGCCCAACCGCCGCTACTCGCTGGGGCCTCGGCTGATCCGGCTGGGCGAGAACGCCTCACGGCTGCTGGGCACCTGGGCCCGCCCCCACCTGGCGCGCCTGGTGGAGGAGACCGGTGAGACCGCCAACATGGCGCTGCTGGACGGCGACGAGATCGTCTACGTGGCCCAGGTGCCCTCCCGGCACGCGGTGCGCATGTTCACCGAGGTCGGCCGCCGGGTGCTGCCGCACACCACCGGGGTGGGCAAGGCGCTGCTGGCCAACGTGCCCGCCGAGGAGGTGCGGGCGCTGCTGGGACGCACCGGCATGCCGGCCGCCACCGACCGCACCATCACCGACCCCGACTCCTTCCTGGAGGCGCTCGGCCGGGTGCGTCAGGCCGGCTACGCGGTGGACGACAGCGAGCAGGAGATCGGCGTGCGGTGCCTGGCCGTGGCGGTCCCGGACTCCCCCAGCGCCGCCGCCATCTCCATCTCCGGCCCCACCGGCCGGCTGACGGAGGCCGCGACGGACAGCTTCGTCCCGGTACTGCAGGAGATCGCCGCGCAGCTCTCCAGGACGCTCGCCACCCAGAACCCGTCCTGACGCCGCCGGGCGGGAAGTCCGTGCGGCCGGGCCGTCCGGCACGGTGGCACCGCGGGCTTCCTCCCGGCGGCCACCCGGGCACGCGAGAGCGAGCGGCTCAACCGGTGGGCCCGGGCGGCCCGTCGACGGGTTCACGGGGGGACGGCAGGCCGGGCAGCGCGCCGAAGCGGCCTATGCAGTCGCGCACCTCGGCCAGCGCCGGGGCGAGGGCGCTCACCGAACCGAGCGCCCCGGCGACCAGCAGCAACGAGGCGTGCAGCCGTGGCGCCTCCGGGGCCCCGGACACCGTCATCGCGTTGAGCGCGGCGAGTTCCTCCTCGGCGACCGTCCGGTCGGGTAATTCCACGGGATAGGCGGCCAGTTCACGCCACATCCGGGACACCGCGGCCCGCAGCGCCACCACTCGCGGATCCGGCCCGTCCGCCGGGGGCTGCTCCGCCCCCACCTGCCACTGCTCCACGACTCCGGCTTTCTCCGGGCACGCAGCCCGACGTCCCTGGCCCCACCCGGGTACTGCGCCGGGTGCCGCGGTCAGTTAACGCCACGGGGCGAGGCACGCGCCACAGAAAGAGCGGAATTCGGCCGCTCCTTCCGAAAGAGCCCACCAGGCGCCGGGGAGTGGTACGGAGACGGCCGTACGGTGGCGTCCCGGGCCCGCACGGCGGTCGTCCACTTCGGGCCCGGCACGCCAGCCGCCCCACCCCCGCGCCAGGAGGTCAGCCATGTCTTCTTCTTCCCCTTCCGGTCCCGCGGAGCGCGCTCTGCCCGCACCTGCGGGTACGGCCGGCGCCTCCCGCCCCCCTGTGGCCGGACTGCTGCTGGCGGCCGGTGGCGGCCGGCGGCTGGGCGGACGCCCGAAGGCGCTGCTCGACCTGCGGGGACGGCCGCTGGTGGAGAACGCGGTGCGGGTCCTGCGGGAGGGGGGCTGCGGGACGGTGTGGGTGGTGCTGGGGGCGGCTGCCGACCAGGTCCTGGACCGGGCCGACCTGCGGGGCTGCGAGGTGGTGCGCAACGAGGACTGGGCGGCGGGCATGGGGACCTCGCTGCGGGCCGGCCTCGCGGCGCTGTCGGCCTCCGCCCCCCGGGGGACGTCCGCAGCGGTGGTCTCGCTGGTGGACCAGCCGGGCATCGGGGCCGCCGCGGTGGCGCGGGTGCTGGCGGCCCACGGGAACGGTGAGACGCTGGCGGCGGCCGGTTACGCGGGGGACCGCGGCCACCCGGTGCTGTTCGGTGCCGGGCGCTGGGCGGACGTGGCGGCGAGTGCCGGCGGGGATCGGGGGGCACGCGACTACCTGAGGGCACACCGGGCGGAACTCGCACTGGTCGAGTGCGGCGACGTGGCCGATCCGTACGACATCGACACGCCGCCCGACCTCGCCCGGCTGCACTGAGGCGTAGGGCCGCGGGGCCGGTGGCACCGGGCGCCAGTCGGGACGCCCGATGAGCCCGAATATGTCGGTCCAGAGAATCTCGACGTCAACAGACCATTGAACTTCCGCGATAAGGAAACTAGTCTCCACTGGTCAGAAGCGTCTGACCGCAGACCGGCCCTGCGGGCGTCCCGCCGGCCGCCGCGGCACTCCGTGCCGTTCCGCGTCCGCCGACCGTCCCGGGACCACCGCCCGAATGGAGTGAGCGAGCATGTCCGCACCAGCGCCGTCCCCGCTGGCCATCGTCGAGACCAGCCCCGAGCAGAACCTGCCCCGCCAGGACGAGGTGCTCACCGAGGCCGCGCTGGCCTTCGTGGCCGAGTTGCACCGCCGCTTCACGCCGCGGCGCAACGAGCTCCTCGCCCGCCGGGCCGAGCGGCGCGCCGAGATCGCGCGCACCAGCACGCTGGACTTCCTGCCGGAGACCGCCGCCGTCCGTGAGGACGACAGCTGGCGGGTGGCCGAGGCCCCCGCGGCGCTCAACGACCGCCGCGTGGAGATCACCGGTCCCACCGACCGCAAGATGACGATCAACGCGCTCAACTCCGGCGCGAAGGTGTGGCTGGCCGACTTCGAGGACGCCTCCGCCCCCACCTGGGAGAACGTCGTCGGCGGTCAGATCAACCTGATCGACGCCTACGAGCGCCGCATCGACTTCACCAGCGAGCAGGGCAAGACCTACGCGCTGAAGCCGGCCGAGGAGCTGGCGACCGTGGTGGTCCGCCCCCGCGGCTGGCACCTGGCCGAGCGCCACCTGACCGTCGACGGCGAGCCGGTCCCGGGCGCGCTGGTCGACTTCGGCCTGTACTTCTTCCACAACGCCCAGCGCCTGCTCGACCTCGGCAAGGGCCCGTACTTCTACCTGCCGAAGACCGAGTCGCACCTGGAGGCCCGCCTCTGGAACGACATCTTCGTCTTCGCCCAGGACCACCTCGGCATCGCGCAGGGCACGATCCGCGCCACCGTCCTCATCGAGACGATCACCGCGGCGTACGAGATGGAGGAGATCCTCTACGAGCTGCGCGACCACGCCTCGGGCCTGAACGCCGGCCGCTGGGACTACCTGTTCTCCATCGTGAAGAACTTCCGGGACGGCGGGGAGAAGTTCGTCCTGCCCGACCGCAACGCCGTCACCATGACCGCCCCGTTCATGCGCGCCTACACCGAGCTGCTGGTCCGCACCTGCCACAAGCGCGGTGCCCACGCCATCGGCGGCATGGCCGCGTTCATCCCCAACCGCCGTGACCCGGAGGCCAATGAGCAGGCGCTCGCCAAGGTCCGGGCCGACAAGGACCGGGAGGCCGGTGACGGCTTCGACGGCTCCTGGGTGGCCCACCCCGACCTGGTGCCGGTCGCGCGCGAGTCCTTCGACGCGGTGCTGGGCGAGCGGCCGAACCAGAAGGAGCGGCTGCGCGAGGACGTCTCCGTCTCGGCCGCCGACCTCATCGCCATCGACACCCTGGAGGCGAAGCCGACCTACGACGGCCTGGTCAACGCCGTCCAGGTGGGGCTGCGCTACGTCGAGGCGTGGCTGCGCGGCCTGGGCGCGGTGGCGATCTTCGGCCTGATGGAGGACGCGGCCACGGCCGAGATCTCCCGCTCGCAGATCTGGCAGTGGATCAACGCCGGTGTCGTCTTCCAGGACGGTGAGCACAAGGGCGAGAAGGTCACCCCGGAGCTGGTGCGCACGGTGGCCGCGCAGGACCTGGCCGCGGTCCGCGCCGAGCTGGGTGAGGAGGCGTTCGCCGCCAGCCGCTGGCAGGAGGCGCACGACCTGCTGCTGCGCATCGCGCTGGACACCGACTACGCCGAGTTCCTGACGCTGCCGGCCTACGAGCTGCTGGGCTGAGCACCGCCGCCGAGTGGGGGTGCCGGCACCGCGGTCCGCGACGGGCCGACGGGTCGGCACCCCGCCGTGCTGCCGGCCGGGGTGACAATCGAGGCGTCCGCCTGTTGCACACCGTCCGGAAGGGACCGATCGTGGCAGACCGCCAGGACCAGGACCGCCTCTACAGCCTGCTCGCCGAACGTCCGTGGAGCACCCTAGTGACGCTCAAGTCCGACGGCAGGCCGCAACTCTCCAACGTGCTGCACGCCTTCGACCCGGTCGGCCGTACCGTGCGGGTCTCCGTCACCGAGGACCGCGCCAAGACCCGCAACCTGCGCCGCGACCCGCGGGTGAGCCTGCACGTCTCGACGCCCGACGGCTGGGGGTACGCGGTCTTCGAGGGGGTTGCCGAGCTCTCCCCGGTGGCGGCCGACCCGCAGGACGCGACCGTGGAGGCGCTCGTCCGGCTCTACCGGGACCTCCAGGGCGAGCACTCCGACTGGGACGAGTACCGCGCCGCGATGGTCGCCGACCGGCGGGTGCTCCTCTCCTTCACGGTGGACCACGCCTACGGCGCGGTCCGGGGCTGAGAGGGCTCCGGCGACAGGGCCCGGGGGCGACGGTCCGCCCGCGGCACACCGCCCCCGCCCGGGTGCGGGCTCAGCGCGCGCGGGTCGCCTGCGCCGGGGGTGAGGCCCCGTCGGCCGGCTCGGCGGGTCGCCCGGGGGAACCCTCCTGGCCGGTGGACGCCGACGGGTGAGCCGGGGCCGGGTGGTCCTCCGTCCCGGACAGCGCCTCCGCGGCCTTCTCCAGCCCCTCCTCGCCCCGCCGGCGGCCGAGGTGGTTGAAGAGCAGGTTGAGCACGACCGCCACCACGCAGCCGGTGCTGATGCCGGAGTCCAGGACCACCAGGAGGTCCTTGGGCAGACCGTCGTAGAAGCCGGGGGCGGCGATCGGGATGAGGCCCACGCCCAGGGCGGCGGCGACGATCAGGGCGTTCTCGCCCTTGTCCATGGCGGCCGAGGCGAGGGTCTGGACGCCGCTGGCGGCCACCGACCCGAAGAGCACCACTCCCGCCCCGCCCAGCACCGGCAGCGGCACCAGGGAGATCACGGAGGCCGCGGCCGGGCAGAGCCCCATGACCAGCAGGATCGCCCCGGCGGTGGCGACGACGAACCTGCTGCGGACCTTCGTCATCGCCACCAGGCCGATGTTCTGCGCGAAGGCGCTGTTGGCGAAGCCGTTGAACAGGGGGCTGACCAGCGAGCCGAGGGTGTCGGCGCGCAGGCCGCCCTCGATGGTCCGCTCGTTCGCGGGCCGGTCCACGACACGGCCGAGGGCGAGCATGTCGGCCGTGGACTCCGTCATGCACACCAGCATCACGATGCACATCGAAATGACCGCGGCGGCGTCCAGTTCCGGGGCGCCGAAGTGGAAGGGCGTGGGGAAGCCGACGAGGTCGGCGTGGGCCAGCGGGGAGAAGTCGGTGATGCCCACGGGTATCGCCACCAGGGTCCCGACGACCAGCCCCAGCAGGATGGAGATCTGCTGGAGGAAGCCGCGCAGCACCTTGCGGAGCACCAGGACGACCACGAAGGTGAACAGTGCCATGCCGAGGTTGGTCAGGGACCCGCCTTGAGAGGACTGCTCTCCCCCGCCCTGCGCCCAGCCGTAGGCGACCGGCAGCAGCGAGACGCCTATCAGGGTGATGACGGTGCCGGTGACCACGGGCGGGAAGAAGCGGATGAGCCGGGAGAAGTAGGGCGCCGCCAGGAAGCCGAGCGCGCCGGCGACCATCACCGCGCCGAAGACGACCGGCAGCGCGTGCCCCGGTGCCTGGGACTTGGCGATGGCCACCATCGGGGTGACACCGGCGAAGGACACCCCGTTGACGAACGGCAGCTTGGCGCCGACCCGCCAGAAGCCGAGCGTCTGCAGGAGGGTGGCGATGCCGGCGGTGAAGAGGGCGGCGCCCATGAGGAACGCCGTCTCGGTCGCGTTCAGCCCACAGGCGGGCCCGACGATCATCGGGGGCGCCACCACGCCCGCGTACATCGCGGCCACGTGTTGCAGGCCGCTGGTGAACATGCGCAGGGGCGGGAGGGTGGCGTCGACGGGGTGCCGGCCACCGGTGGGGGCGTCGGGCGCGGAAGTTGCGGCCACGGAAGGCCTCCTTCGATTTCTGCGCGGCCCTCGGGCCGGCGCGAATGCTGTCACGGAGGTGGTGCGAGGCGCGGGCGGTGCGGGCGGCCGGGGTGCGGCCCCGGTCGGTGCGCGGGCCCCTGGTGGGGGCCGTCGCGGGCCAGGTGCGAGCCGAGGGCGTTCAGCCCGGTGCTCGCGGCGCGGATACCGGTGGTGCGGGTGCAGGTGGTGACGCAGAGGCTGCTGGGACGGTGAGACAGGTGGTGCTTGTGGCGTGGGAGTTACGGAGGCGACGAGCGGTGCGTGAACTGGCGGACGGCGCACGCTCGGTGCGGGTCCGGGGGCACGGCGGACCGTCCCCCCGGACGCCGTCGCCCGCCGCAGCCTCCTCCCGGGAGACCGCGGCGGGCTCGGCGGGGAGCCGTCCCTCCCCGCCGGGTCGGGGGGCGCGGGCTCAGCCGCCGGCGGCGATCCGGGCCAGGCGCCGCGCCTGGGTCCGGGCGGCGCGGGCGACCTCGTCCTCGTCGACGCCCGTCAGCCTGCCCCGCTCCACGACGGGTTCGCCGCCGACCAGGGAGAGCGTGACGGGCGCGGCTGCGCCGAAGACGAGGGCGGCGACCGGGTCGGCGATGGTGGAGTGGCCGAGGCCGTCGAGCTTCCACAGCACGAGGTCGGCGAGCTTGCCCACCTCGACGGAGCCCAGCTCCGCCTCACGACCGAGCACGCGGGCGCCGCCGAGGGTGCCCAGCCGCAGTGCCTGCCGCGCGGTGAGCGCCGCCTCCCGGTGCGGGCCGAGGCGGTTGACCAGCAGCGCGTTGCGCAGCTCGGTGTGGAGCTCGCCGGACTCGTTGGAGGCCGTGCCGTCCACCCCCAGCCCCACCGGGACGCCGGCGCGCAGCATGTCGGGCACCCGGGCGATGCCCGCGGCCAGGCGGGCGTTGGAGGAGGGGCAGTGGGCGACGCCGGTACCGGTGGCCGCGAAGGCCGTCACGTCCTCGTCGGTCATGTGGACGCAGTGGGCCATCCACACGTCCTCGCCGAGCCAGCCGGTGGAGCGGAAGTAGTCGGTGGGGCCCATCCCGAACAGCTCGTGGCAGAACTTCTCCTCCTCCACCGTCTCCGAGCCGTGGGTGTGCAGCCGTACGCCCTTGCGGCGGGCCAGTTCGGCGCCCTGCCGCAGGAGTTCGGTGGAGACCGAGAACGGCGAGCAGGGCGCCACGGCGATGTGCACCTTCGACCCGAAGGAGGCGTCGTGGTACCGGTCGAGGGCCTCCTCGGTGGCCAGCAGCGCGCCTTCGGTGGTCTCCACCGCGAAGTCGGGCGGCAGGCCGCCGTCCTTCTCGCTGCGGTCCATCGAGCCGCGGGCCAGGGTGATGCGGGCCCCGACCTCGGCGGCGGCGCGCAGTTCGGCGCCCACCAGGTCGCCGGCGCCGTCGGGGAAGACGTAGTGGTGGTCGGAGGCGGTGGTGACGCCGCCGCGCACCATCATGGCCAGCGAGCCCCGGGTGGCGGCGGCGAGCATCTCCTCGTCGATACGCGCCCAGGTGGGGTAGAGGGCGACCAGCCAGTTGAAGAGGTTGTGGTCGGTCGCCAGCCCCCGCGTGATCCACTGGTAGAAGTGGTGGTGGGTGTTGACCAGCCCGGGGGTGAGCAGGTGTCCGGTGCCGTCGACGCGGCGCACCACGTTCGCCAGGGCCTCGGGGGCCGGGCCCGCGCCGACCGATTCGATGACCTGGTCAGCGACGACGACGTGCCCCGCCGTGTACTCGGTGTCCTCGCCGTCGACGGTGGCGATCGCGCAGTTCTCGATGACGATGCGCTGCCTGACCGGACTGTCAGGGGCTGCCGATGAAGCCATGCTGCTTCCTCTTCCTGGTGACTGGCTGATTCCCCCGGGACGGTGTTCCCCGCCCGGGGGAGGGCACGGCAGGGCCCTACGGGATTTGAGTGCCGGAGCCGGACGCGGCGGGTGACAGTACCGCCGCCCCGGTGGTCCTCCGGGTGCCGAGATGGTGGAAGAACAGGTTGAGCGTGACCGCGACGAGTGCGCCGGCGCTGATGCCGGAGCCGAGCACGGTCTGCGCCCAGGCCGGGAAGTCCGCGTAGAAGCGGGGGGCGGCCAGCGGGATGATACCGGCGCCCAGCGAGACCGCGACCAGGATGATGTTGGAGCTGTCCTCCAGGCCGGCGGCGGAGAGGGTGCGGATGCCGCTGACGGCGATGGAGCCGAAGAGCACGATGCCCGCACCGCCCAGCACCGGCATGGGCACCAGGGAGACGACCCCGCCGAGCACGGGGAAGGCGCCGAGGAAGACGAGAGTGCCGCCGGCCGCCGCCACCACGAAGCGGCTGCGGACCCTGGTGAGCGAGACGACCCCGACGTTCTGGGCGAAGGCGCTGGTGGGGAACGTGCCGAAGACGGGCCCGAGGAGGGTGGCGATGCCGTCGGTGCGCAGCCCTCGGGTGATGGTCCCCGGGGTGCTGGGGCGGTCGCAGATCTCGCCGAGGGCGAGCATGCCCGCGCAGGACTCGGTCATCAGGACCAGCATCACAATGCAGAGCGAGAGGATCGCGGCGGGCTGGAACTCCGGGAGCCCGAAGGCGAAGGGGGTCGGCAGGGCAGCGGCGGGCGCCTGGCGCAGCGTGCTGAAGTCCGCCATGCCGAAGGGTATGGCGACCAGGGTGCCGGCGAGGAGGCCGATGAGGAGCGCCACCTGCTTGAGGAACCCGCTGGTGAACCGCTGGACGAGGAGGATGACCAGCAGGGTGAAGGCGGCGAGGGCCAGGTTGGGCAGCGAGCCGAAGTCGGGGGTGGTCGCGTCGCCGCCCTGGGCCCACTTGACGGGCACGGGCATCAGGGTGACGCCGATGAGCGTGATGACCACGCCGGTGACCAGCGGCGGGAAGAACCGCAGGAGTCTGCCGAAGAACGGGCCGATGGCGAGGCAGAAGGCGCCGGCCACCATCACCGCCCCGTAGATGGCGGGGAGTTGGTGCCCCTTGGCGGTGTTCTCCGCGATGGCGAGCATCGGGGTGATGCCGGCGGAGCTGGCGGCGTTGACGAACGGCAGGCGGTTGCCGGCGAACTTCGCGATGCCGAGGGTCTGCAGGAGGGTGGCGAGTCCGGCGATGAGGAGGCTCGCCGCGATGAGGCGGCTCTGTGCGGCGGCGTCGAGTCCGACTGCCTGGCCGACGATGAGCGGCGGGGTCACCACACCGGCGTACATGGCGGCGATGTGCTGGAGCGCGGCGGGGACCAGGCGCTTCAGTGCGGGCCGCTCGTCCACGGGGTGGACGGTGGGGGGGTGGTGGGAGGCGGGTGCGTGCTGGTGTGCCATGGGTCGCTCCCCTCGCGGTACGCCGCTCCCGCACCGTTGCGGGAGGCGACGTGGCACGACACTGCGTGTGTGGGCCGTGGTGGGCCGTGGTGGGTCGCGCCGGCGGTGAGCCGGGGGCCCCGGGGCCTGGGCCGGGCTGGAGCGCCGGGCCGGCCGTCGCGGCGGGCCCTGGTCTCGGGCCCGCCGGGCGCTGTGGTCGGCCGGACCCCGTGGGGCCCGGCCCTACTGTGCCGTCAGAGGTTGGTCAGGTCGACCGGGATGCGCGCCTCGGCGCCGTCCCGCAGGACGGTGGCCTCGATCAGACCGTAGGGACGGTCCGCCGCGAAGTACACCTCGTTGTCGTTCTTGAGCCCGAACGGCTCCAGGTCGACCAGGAAGTGGTGCTTGTTGGGCAGCGAGAAACGGATCTCGTCCACCTCGGAGCGGCTGTTGATGACCCGCGAGCCCATCTGGAACAGCGTCTGCTGCAGGGAGAGGCTGTAGGTCTCGGCGAAGGCGTGCAGCATGTGCTTCTTGACCTGCTCGTAGGAGCGGTTCCACTGGGGCTGGCGCTGCTCCTCGCCGGTCCAGTTGAAGCGCCAGCGACCGGTCACGGAGGTCGCCAGGATGCGGTCGTAGGCCTCCTTGAGCGTGGTGTAGCGGTCCTTGATGTAGCCCCAGAACTCCGAGTTGGTGGAGTTCATGACGGTGAGGTCCTTCAGGCCCGAGACGACCTCGAAGCCCTCGCCGTCGAAGGTGACCTGGGTCAGGCGGGTCTCCTGGCCCGTGCGCACGAAGGAGTGCTTGACCTCGTCGGCGCCGATGAAGCGGGAGTTGGCGTCGGAGGTCTCGATGCGCTCCCAGCCGTACTCCTCTATTCGGATGCGCGCCCGGTGGATCGGCTCCTGACTGGTGACGAAGTGGCGGGCGAGCTCGATGCCGAACTGCTCGGGCGAGTCGATGCCCTTCTCCTTGGCGAACGCGTAGACCGTGTTCTTGGTGGTGTCGGTCGGCAGGCAGTGGGCGTTCGACCCGGTGAGGTGGACGTCGGAGAGGTCGCCGGAGAGGGCCACCGAGACGTTCAGGTCCTTGATGTGGTGGGTGTCGCCGTCCCGCGTGATCTTGACGACGCGGGTCTCCGCCTTGCCGTACTGGTTCTGGCCGAGAATCGTGGGCATGCTAGCTCCCTCGGTATACGGAGTAGCCGAACGGGTTGAGCAGCAGCGGTACGTGGTAGTGCTCGCCCGGCTTGACGGCGAAGGTGATCGCCACCTCCGGGAAGAAGGCTCCGCTGTCCCTTACGCGGGGGGCGTCCTGCTGTTCCTCGGCTGAGCTGGTGGTCGTGGATGGAGCCGTGAAGTACGCCTCGGTGGCGAACTCCAGGCGGACGTGCGTGGTGCCGTCCGGGAGGGGCGGCAGGTCCTTGCAGCGGCCGTCAGCGTCGGTGGCGGAGGTGCCGTGCGCGGTCCAGTCGCCTTCGGCCGCACGCACCGAGCAGGTGAGTGCGACGCCGTGGGCCGGCAGGCCCCGGCTGGTGTCCAGGATGTGCGTGGACACCGAGGTGGGGCCGGTGGCGGTCGGGCCGCTCATGAGGCGTCTCCTTCTGCTTCCACCATGCGGTTCAGGCGGATGCGGTTGATCTTGCCCAACTCTCCGCGCACGATCTCTCGTTCGTGTTCCGCGGAGTTGTCGATGCGGTCGCGTACGGCGTCACGCATCTGCGCGGCCGTCCGGCCGGTCGCGCAGATGAGGAAGACGTGCCCGAACTTCTCCTGGTAGGCCAGGTTCAGTTCGAGCATCTCCGCCTTGAGCTCCTCCGAGGCGCCGGCCATGCCGCGCTGTTCGCGCGCCGAGGTCGGGTCGCCCGGCTTGGGGCGTCCGATGGGCGGGTGGCCGGCCATCGCCTCGGCGAGGTCCTCGGCGGTCAGTGCGGCCGTGGCGGCCTCACCGGCCGCCAGGAGAGCCGCGAGGTCGGCGTACGGACGGTGCGCGAGGACGGCGTCCCCCCAGGCCCGACTGGTGCACACCTCGTGCAGCGCGGCACGGGCCGCGCCGTCCTCGGCTGCGTTGAACCGGGCCAGTCCCGGCGTCGAACTCGATGACACGGGTGGGCCTCCGTGGCGTGATGCTGATCGGGTTCTGCTGATTGGCTGGGAACAGCTAAGACCCCCGGCAACATCCCGTCAACACTTTGTTGAAAAGTTGGAGCGGGGAAACATCGCCGCGGGCCAGCGGCCCCGGCGAGTTGTGCGGTTGTGGTGAAGGTACCGAAACCCCTTGATCAGGAAGGGCCGGAACCCGCCGCCCGGCAGGACGCAGGCACCGCGCCCCCAGTGCCCCTCCCGACGCGCGGCGGACGGGGGCGGATTGTGGCCACCACGCCCGCAACCGCCGGCCGCACGACGGAACGCCCGCCACCGGGGGGGTGGCGGGCGTTCCGGGCCGGGCCGCAGGCGGCGGGCCCGGGCTCAGCCGGCGTCCGGGGCGCCACCTGCTCCGGTGGCGTTGTCCCTGTTGAGGTAGTTGTAGACGGTGAACCGGGAGACGCCCAGGGCCCCGGCGACGGTCTCCACACCGTGGCGCACCGAGAAGGCGCCGCGCGTCTCCAGGATGCGCACCACCGACTGCTTCGTCTTGCGGTCCAGTTGCGCCAGCGGCTTGCCGTGGCGGCGTTCCAGCTCGGCGAGGATGTGGTCCAGGGACTCCGAGAGGTGGGGCAGCCGCACCGCCACCCGGTCCTCACCGTCCCAGCTCAGGACGACGTCGTCGCCCTCGGCGTCCCCCGGGGGGACCATCCGTGCGCCCATGGCGTCCACCAGCGGCTTCACCGCGCGGACGAAGGGGTGGTCGGCGGGTTCCGTCACACGCCTCTCCCCCCGGGCTCCTCGCCGTCCCCGGGCAGGACGTTGACCTGGAGCGAGACCCGGGTGGCGCCTGCCGCCAGAGAGCGTCGCAGCAGGGCGTCGACCGCGCCCAGCACCTGTTCGGCGCCACCCTCGGCGGTGTTGCCGAAGGGGCCGACGTCCACGGCCTCCAGCGCCGCCCCGGTGACGACCTCCCGGGCCACCACCGCGTGGTCCGGGGTGTCGTCCAGGTCGAACGGCTCCGTCGTGAACTCCACTCTCAATCTCACTAAGCCCCCAGGACCTCAGCTCTGACCTGCGTGTTTCTCTCAATCGGACCGACTGTGAGGGCGCTTTGGGGCACTTTGCCCGGCCCGGCGCGGAACGCACCGGCCCGCCGTGGTCCCGACCGGACGCGCCGGCCCACGGGACGAGGCGACTGTGCACGTGCGCGCCCGTCACAGCGTCGGTGTGCCCCGGCTGCCGAGACGACCTTAACGGAACTCCCCGGACCACCGGCAGGGACGCGGAACCACCCCCCGCACGGTGCTGCGCCCGGGCGCCCGGGCACAGCCGGCCCCGCGCCCGGGCGCCCGGCACCGCCGGCGCGGCCGGGTCGGGGTGCCCCGCGCCGGCCCGGCCGCGCTCCTCTCAGCGGGTCCGGCCGGCGGCTGCGGCGTGGGCCTCCAGGGCGGCGGCGACGGTGTCGAGGAACCTGGCGTGCGCCGGGGCGCTGGCCGGCGGTTCGGGGTTCCAGGGCAGTACGGCTGCGGCCATCCGCGTCCCGGGCGGGCCGGTCAGCTGTGCGGCGGGGGCGGCGTGGGCACGGGCGTCCGCCAGCACGACGTCGGGGTGGAGCGCGGTGGCCTCCGGCCAGGCGGTGGTCGCCCAGTTGGCGCCCGGTCCCTGCGGTGGGGCCGGGAGCCGGACGCCGAGGGCGGCCAGCGCCCGCAGCTCCGGCCATGCCTCGGGGCGCGCCAGGTGAACGGTCCCGGGGCCGGCGGACGAGAGGGCCAGCACGCGGGCCCGGCTGCCGGCGGCGGCCCGGCGCACCCGTTCCCGGGCCGCCGCCAGCTCCGCCAGGCCCGGCTCACCGGTGGCGCCGAGCCCCGTGGCCAGCTCCCGGAAGCGGGCGCGCACCGCGTCCACCTCACGGCCGGGGGCGACGCTCAGGGCGAGGCAGGGTATGCGCTCCTCGATCCGCCCGGTGACGGCCGGCGGCAGGGCGTAGAGGCTCTTCTCGTCGTAGGTGACGGTGACCAGCAGGTCGGGCCCGGCGGCCAGCAGTTCCTCCACCCGGAACCCCTCGCCCGCCCCGTACCAGGTGAGCCGCTCCGCCGGCAGGGACGCGGAGGTCGCCGGGTCCGGGGCGTCGCCGTCGTGCAGGGAGCCGAAGACACCGTGGACGCGGACCCCCAGGTCCTCCAGGGTGGCCGCGGCCTGGACGTAGGCCACCAGCCGCTGAGGAGGCCGGTCGGCGGTGACGCGGTGTCCTCGGTCGTCGGTGAAGCCCCAGGGCGTGATGGGCGGACTCGGGTGGGACGGCTGTGCCGGTGGCGGTGCCATGGCGGTACCCCTTCCACGTGGGCCGCGGCGCCCGTCCTGCCCACCGCCCGGGGCTGCGGTGCGAGGACCGGCCGCCCGTCGCGGGGCGGGGCGCGGCCGGGCCGCCTCCCGTCCGCGGGGCACGGGCCGGGGTGGGACGGGCGCCGGCCGGCGCTCGGACGCGACCGCCGGGGTGGCGCTGCGGTCGCCGGGCCGATACCTGCCCAGGCGCGGCACGGGATATCCGCCCGGTGCCATGGCGGCAGGGCGGAGCGCGGTCTGCGCCACCGGGGCCGGAGGCGGGTGGTGGAGCGGGCGGGTGCGCGGGGCGGGGCCGCCGGTGGCCGCCGGCGTGGCGGGTCAGCTGCTGAGCTCGGGTTTGCCGAAGAGGGCGGCGTATCCGGAGGGGAGCTGGCTCAGGACGCGGTTGAGCTCTCCGCCGGAGATGGTCTGGGCGACGGTGGACAGTACCGCGCTGGCGTCCCACTCGGCGGTGTGGGGCGCGGCGTCGGTGACCTCGGCGACCTGGCGGCAGAACTCCTCGACGCCGAAGTGGGGGGTGTCCTCGGCGGCGGCGCTCTCCAGTGCAGGGTGCAGCGGGGGCGGCAGCTGGGCCGCGAGGTGGCGTACCGAACCTGCGGTGAGCCGGGAGCCGAGGACCTGGAGCACGACCGTGGTGGCCTGCTCGGCCTCCTCACGGCTGGCGTACTCGCCGAGTTCCCGCACCTTCGCCACGAACGCGTCGTAGGTCATCGCTCCTGCTCCCTGCCTCGCCGGTCACGCTGTGACGCGGAGGGCCGCGCGCCACCGGGGGCCGGGTGCCCGCCGCGGCCGGGCCTGATGCAGCAGGGCGGGCAGGGAAAGGGCCCCGGCCGGCAGGGGGGTTCCGGTCGGGGCCCGTGGCAGGGGAACCGGCGCCGCAGTCACCTCGCGGGCTGGGCGGGTGCCCGCTCGGCGCTCCTCGCCGGGCCGGGAGGCGGGGGTCAGTCGTTGCTGAGCATCGCGGTGCGCAGCCGCCCCAGGCAGCGGGAGAGCAGACGGGAGACGTGCATCTGCGAGATGCCGAGCTCCTCCCCTATCTGCGACTGGGTCATCTCCTGGCCGAAGCGCATCTCCAGGATGCGGCGGTCACGCGGCTCCAGCCGGCCGAGCAGCGGCTTGAGGGCGTGCAGGTCCTCCACGAGGTCGAGGTCCTCGTCGCGCTCCCCGATCAGGTCGGCGAGCGGCGCCTCGTTCTCGTCGTCGTTGACCGTGGCGTCGAGGGAGGCGGCGTTGTAGCCGTTGGCCGCGACCTGGCCCTCGATGACCTCCTCCTCGCTGATCCCGAGGTACTCGGCCAGCTCGGCCACGCGAGGGGAGCGGCCGTGGCGGGAGGTGAGCCGCTCGGTCGCCTTGGCGAGGTCCACGCGCAGCTCCTGGAGGCGGCGGGGCACCCGCACGTCCCAGGTGGTGTCGCGGAAGAACCGCTTGATCTCGCCCACGATGTAGGGGATGGCGAGGGTGGTGAACTCCACCTCGCGCTCCAGGTCGTAGCGGTCGATGGCCTTGATCAGGCCGATCGTGCCGACCTGGACGATGTCCTCCATCTCGTCGCCGCGGCTGCGGAAGCGGGAGGCGGCGTACCGGACCAGGGAGAGGTTGATCTCGATGAGGGTGTTGCGCGCGTACTGGTACTCGTGCGTCCCCTCCTCAAGGGTGGCCAGCCGCTCGAAGAACAGCTTGGTCATCTCCCTGGCGTCCTGCGGCGCCACGCTCTGCGGCTGCGCGACGTGCGGCAGTTCCACCGGGGGCGCCGGGGCGTCGCCGCGGGGAATGGCGCGCTCCGTCTCGACGACGCCCTGCGAGATCCCCGTGGTCGGCTCGACGCTCATGGTCATGGCCTGGCTCCTCCCCTGTCGGTCCATCGCGGTACGAGGCACCGCCTACCCAGCCGCCGGCACGGCACGCCTGCCGGTTTGCGACTTCTTTCCGGCCGGCCCGGCCCGGGCGGCCCCACCGGGTGTTCCGGGCTGCGGGCGCCGGGCCGGTACGGTCCCGGCGGTCCGGTCCGGCCTATACGGGGGTGGTGGCGGCCGGGTGCGTCATGGCGGTGCGGGGCGCGGGCAGGACCGCGGCGAGGCCGGTGTCCCGGGCGGTCTCGGGGGCGGTGTCCGGAGCGGCGCTCAGCAGTGAGTCGTCGGTGGTGCGGGCGCCGGGCAGACGGTACTGGGCGGCGAGGAGGGCCGCGTCGACGTCCCCGGTGCCGGTGATGACGCACAGGGTGTGGGACAGGTCGCGGAAGCGCTGCTCGACGGCGGCGTCCGCGGTCCCCGCGAGGACCTCCCGCTCGGCTGCGTGGAAGCGGCGGAGGAGGTCCTGCAGCACTGCCGGGTGCGCCATCAACACGGTGGTCTCCTTGGGAGTCTTATCCATTTGAGCGTTCGATCAGGCCGCGTGGTCCGGTGCCGTGCATCGCAGGGCACCGGGAGGTCCTCGTAGCGGAGCCACGGGGGCTTCCCGGCGGCGCGACGGGGTGCGGTGCCGGGCCGCGCGCCCCGGACGGGCATACGGAACGCGGGCTCCTCAACGGCCTGCCACGGTGGTTCGGGGCCCGGATACCCCGGCCGAAGGCAGCCATGCCGGCGGGCGCCGGGTGCCGCGCGGGCGGGTGCGCGCAGGCCGCAAGGGGGTCAGGGCGCGGGCTCGGCGGCGGTGTCCCCGGTGCGGGTGACCCGGGCGGCCACCTCCCGCAGTTTGATGTTGTGGTCCTGCGAGGCCTTCCGCAGGACCTGGAAGGCCTGTTCCTCGGTGAGCTGGTGGCGGCCCATGAGGATTCCCATGGCCTCGCCGATCTCGTGGCGCGTCTCCAGGGCGTGCCGGAGCTGGGAGTGGGTCCGTGCGCTGGCCATCGCCACCGCGGCGTGCGAGGCGAGCACCCAGCCCGCGTGCTCAGAGGCGCCGCTGAACGCGTGGGAGCGGTAGGAGTAGAGGTTGAGCGCGCCGAGGTTGTCCTCCTCGGTGTAGAGGAGGAAGCCCATCATGCAGCCCACGCCCAGGGCGTGGGCCCGGGGGGCGAACCGCGGAAACCGCTCGGTGCGGGCCATCTCGTCGACGCGGTAGACCCGTTCCCGCTCCCGCAGAGCGTCGAAGCACGGCCCCTCGCCCAACTCGCCCTGCGCGGCGTCCGATTCGCGGACGAGGTCGTCGGTGGCGGCGAGGGTGCGCACCCGACCGCCCTGCACGGTCAGGATGCCCGCGGCGTCACACCCCTCGACCAGTCCGACGGCGTGCGCCGCGATGCGGTCCAGGGTGTCCTGGAAGGACTCCTGGTGCAGGAGGTCGCGCGCCACGTGCGCCAGCTTGGTGGCGTACTCCTCCCAGTCGGTGTCCTGCTCGACCACCGCTCCTCCTCCGGCCGTGGCGCCCGCCGAGGGTGCGCCGGTTTCTGACAGCCTCCCGTACGACGGGCCGACGGGCACGGCGACGCTCAGGCGTTTCCCTTCCGCAGGCGGCGTCTCCCCGCGCCGGGAGCGGGCCCGGGGCTTCAGCGGGCCCGCCAGCCCGACCACCGTTCCACGGTGACCTCGATGACCGGGCCCTGCGGCGGGTGCTCCCGGTAGTGGGCGGGGTAGCGCCCGGCCAGCAGCGCCAGGTGCCGGGAGGCGGTGTCGGCGCCGGGTGCGCACCCGGCTGCCGCCGCCGCGGCTCCGGGGGCCTCCAGCACCTGGGCGCGACCGTCGGCGCGGGCCCACCACAGGGCGTCCCAGTCCTCCTCGTAGTGGTCGGCGAGGAGGCTGACCGCGGGCTGCTCACCGATGTCGGCCAGCCGTCCGAGGTTCCGGGTCCGTTTGGGCTTGTGGTCCACGGCGGTGACCAGCAGGTCGCCCGTGACGGCGAAGACCACGGGGACCAGGTGCGGCCGGCCGCCGGCGTCGGCTGTGGCCAGGCGCGCGATGCGGGAGGCCGCGAACCTCTCCCGCGCCTCCCGGTCGGTCATCCTCGGCACGCCGGCCGCCTCCTCAGCGGTATTCCTGGGCGACGGTGGCCAGGTCGTCGAGGATCCGCAGGGTGCGGGCCTCGGGCTCGGTCGGCAGGTACAGCAGCAGCCGTTCGACGTCCAGTTCGGCGTAGGCGGCGATGTCCCGCGGTTCGGCGGAGGCCCCGTAGACGGTGACTGGCACGTCCCGGCCGGCCCGTGCCCTCATCTGCCGGATCTGGTCGGCCAGCTCCTGTGGCGGGACGCCGTTGGCGAGCCAGACGTCACCGAGTTCGGCGATGCGCGGGAACGCGCCGGGCCCGCCGCCCACCCAGATCGGCGGGTGCGGCTTCTGCACCGGCTTGGGCCAGGAGTGGACGGGGGCGAAGTCGACGAACTCGCCGTGGAACTCGGGCTGCTCCTGTGTCCAGAGCTCCTTCATCGCGCGCAGCCGCTCGTCCACCAGCCGCCCGCGGGTGCGGGGGTCGGTGCCGTGGTTCTCCATCTCCTCGCGGTTCCAGCCGACGCCGACGCCGAAGACGGCCCGGCCACCGGAGACGTGGTCGAGGGAGGCGACCTCCTTCGCCGTGATCAGCGGGTCGCGCTGGGCGACGAGGGCGACGCCGGTGCCCACCAGCAGGCGCTCGGTGACGGCTGCGGCGGCGGAGAGCGTCACGAAGGGGTCGAGGGTGCGGTAGTAGATGCCGGGGAGGTCGCCGCCGCCCGGATAGGGGCTGCGTCGCTCGGCCGGGATGTGCGTGTGCTCGGCCACCAGGAGCGAGTCGAAACCCCGCTCCTCCAGGGCCCGGGCCAGCGGGGCCGGGGCGATGCCCTGGTCGGTGACGAAGGTGGAGACTCCGAACCTCACGTCGTGTCCTTTCCGCAGCGGAACGTCTGTCACTCCCCCGCTCACCGTATGGCTCGCAGGACGCTCCTCACACCTGGTCGGGGCCGCCCGGGGCGACGGCAGCCATGTGGAGCAGTGGGTGTTTTCCCCAGGCCGGCAGGGGCACGCGGGCACCGGTACACCGCAGGCGGTCGGATCTGGAGGAACGCCGTGGCCGACATCTCCCCCAACGAACTGGACACGCTGTGGGACGACTTCCACCGTGTGGTCAACATGACCTCGCAGGAGCTGAGCGTGTGGCTGCTCACCGACTCGGCGGCTGAGGACGGCGCGGAGCCGGACCACCTGGGCACCGAGAAGGGGCGGCACGTACTCCGCATCCTGCAGAAGCGCCGTACCGACCTGACCGACGACGACGTCCGCGTCATGCGCAACGTCGTCGACACCATCACCGCGGAGCGCCGCGAGGACCTGGAGCCCACCGCGGGGCAGGAGAACTGGCGCCACCGTCTGATGCGGCTGGGCCACGATCCGCTCAAGCCCGCCTCGTGAGCACCGCCGACCAGCGGCGGACGGTGTCGGCACTGCTGGCGGGCCACGGCAGGACGTACGCCGCGGAGGCCGGGGTGCGGCTGCGGGACACCCCGCAGCCGCTCTACCAGCTCCTGGTGCTGGCGGGGCTGCTGAGCGCGCGCATCCGCGCCTCGATCGCGGTGGCCGCGGCCCGGGCGCTCTTCGACGCCGGGATGCGGGATCCACGCCGTATGGCGGAGGCGACCTGGCAGCAGCGGGTGGACGCCCTCGGCGAGGGGGGCTACCGGCGGTACGACGAGCGGACCGCCACCCAGTTGGGCGAAGGGGCACAGCTGCTGCGCGACACCTACCGCGGTGACCTGCGGCGCATGCGCCAGGAGGCCGACGGCGACCTGGCGGCGCTGCGTGACGCCCTGCGCAAGGTGCCCGGCATCGGCCCGACGGGAGCCGACATCTTCCTGCGCGAGGCACAGGCGGTGTGGCCCGAGTTCGTGCCCCACCTGGACGGCAAGGCCCTGCAGGGCGCCGAACGCCTGGGGCTGCCTTCCGATCCCCGCGCGCTCGCCCGCCTGGTGGACCGCGACCGGACGGCGGAGCTGGCGGCGGCGCTGGTGCGCGCGGCGCTGGACAAGGAGGTCGTCGAGGACGTGCGGCGCCGGGTCGCCGCCGACTAGCCCGACGGGACGGAGGGGCGGACCGTGGGAGGGAGCCCCGAGGGAGGGCCCGGCCCCGGGTCGGGAAGCCCGTCCGGGGTACACGCCACGGCGGCACGGTTCGTCCGGCGGGGGCTTCGAAGGCTCCCTGCCGGGCACGGCCGCTGCCGGGGCGCGGAGCTTAACCGTCCCCATCAGGGGTAGTCAGAGTCCTCCCGACGAGAAGGGACGCAGGACAGTGACTGGAACCATTGATCACCGCCCGGCCGCTCAGACCGACCACTCGGTGGGAGATCTCGTCCGGCAGGCGTCCGAGCAGCTCTCGACCCTGGTGCGCCAGGAGCTGCGGCTCGCGCAGGTCGAGATGGTCCACAAGGGCAAGCGGGCGGGGATCGGCGGCGGCCTGTTCACCGGCGCCGGTCTCTTCGGCCTGGTCGCCCTGCTGGCCGCGGTGACGGCCGGCATCGCGGCACTGCACCTTGCGCTCCCGCTGTGGGCCGCCGCCCTCGTGATGACGGGGTTCCTGCTGATCGTCGCGGGGGTCATGGCGCTCCTGGGCAAGAAGGAGCTGAGCGGGGCCGCACCGGCGAAGCCGGACCACGCCATCGGCAGCGTGCGTACCGACGTCGAGGAGATCAAGGAGAGGGCACACCCATGAGTACAGGTTCCGAGGGCAAGGAGAGCTCCGAGGAGCGGCAGCTGCGGGCGCAGATCGAGCAGACCCGCGCCGAGCTGGGCGAGACCGTCGAGAACCTCGCCGCCAAGGCCGACGTGCGGTCCCGCGCGCAGGAGAAGGCGGCGCAGACCAGGGCGAAGGCCCAGGCCCGGGTCGCGGAGGTCAGGACGAGGGTGCGGAGTTCCGACCAGGACTCCTCGCCCGGCCGGGCCACCCGTGTGCAGGAGCGGGCGGGTGACTTCACCCACCGCGCCCAGGACCGGGCCGTCGCCGCGGGCCACCAGGCGCAGGCCAGGCTGGAGCAGACCCACGCGCCGGAGCACGCCCGGGACGCCGCCCGCCGGGTGCGGGCGCACACTCCCGAGCGCGCCCGGAGCCTGGCCGTGCCGTTGGCGGCGGCCGCGGCGGTCGCGTTGACGGCGGCCCTCTGGCGCCGTCGTGCCATGAGGGGGTGCTGAGCCGTGGCAGAGAAGCTGTTCAAGATCGTGACGCTGGTGGTGGGCCTGTTCGGCGGTGTGATCGCCGGGGCGCTGTTCAAGCAGGTGTGGAAGCGGACGGCGGGCGAGGAGGAGGCGCCGAGCCCCACCGACGAGGACACCACCTGGAAGGAGATGCTGCCGGCCGCCGCCCTCCAGGGCGCGCTCGCCGGGGTGGTGCGCGCCTGCCTGAGTCGGGGTGGTGCCTCCGCCGTCCGCAAGCTGACGGGGACCTGGCCCGCCTGAGTCGTCCCTGAGGGCAGGGCCTTCCTCAGGGGCCCTGCCGCGTGCGGAGCCTGCACGGGCCCGGCCGGACCGGGTGGTCCGGCGGGCCCGTCGTCACTTCTTCTTCCGGCCGCGGCCGCGGGGCTCGAGCGCTTCCGGCCGGTGCACCGACGACTTCCCCGACTTCTGACTGCGGACCTTGTACTGCGGGTCGTCCGGGGAGGCGTCGACCGTCCGGCCGGCCTCCTCGGTCCGCTCGGTGACCTCCTTCTCGACCGTGCCCTCGGTCTTCGACCCGTGGGTCCGCCAGGCCACCTCGTCGCCCTTGCGCAGCTTCCTGTCCTTCGCCACCGCTTCCTCCTCCTCGGGCCCGGAACGCCGCCGGCGTCCGCCTGCCACAACGTCGGTGCCGGTGACCGCCGGCCGCCCGTGGGGGGCGGTGCCGCGGCCGTGCACGGGGTGACCGGCCGGGCCGCCGGCAAACCCTCAGGGGCCCGAAGACGCCGGTCAGACGGGTTCGATGGGGCGGTGGCGGTGGCCGGCGGCGTGCCTACGATGCGGACATGGCCCTCTTCACCGTCGAGCACGTCACCCCCCTGGGAGCACCTGCGGCCTGGGAGCGGCTGACGGACTGGCCCCGCCACGGTGACCGCGTTCCCCTCACCCGGGTGTCCCGGCGCGGCGCCGGGCCCACCGGCGCGGGCACGGTGGTCCTGGCCAGGACCGGGGTGGGCCGGCTGGGCTTCGACGACCCGATGGAGGTCGTGCACTGGTCGCCGCCGGCGGGAGGCGGCCCCGGCCGCTGCCGACTGGTCAAGCGGGGGCGGGTGGTGCACGGGTGGGCGGAGTTCGAGGTGGTCCCGCTGGCGGTCGGCGCCCGGGCGGTCTGGCGCGAGGAGGTCTCGGTGCGGGGCCTGCCGGCGTGGTGCGAGGCCGCCGTGGCACCGGTCGGACGGCTGCTCTTCGGCGGGGTGCTCCGCCACCTGCTGCGGGGCTGAGGGCGTTCACCGGCGCGCACCGCCGCACCCCTGCCGGGCGACCACGGACAGTCACCCCCTTGACAGGACCCACCCCTGCCCGCCAGTCTTCCATATAACAAAAGTCAGATTCCGCGATGCGAAAGGTAGCCTGGCACTGATGGGCTTCGCCGACCTGCGCCACGACGTCAACCTGTCCATCCTCTTCACCGAACTCCCGCTCCTGGAGCGGCCCGCCGCGGCCCGCGCCGCGGGTTTCACCGCCGTGGAGCTGTGGTGGCCCTGGATCGACGCCCCCGTCCCCGAGGACCGCGAGCTGGACGCGCTGCGCGACGCCCTGCGGGAGGCCGGGACCCAGTTGGTGGGCCTGAACTTCTACGCCGGCGCACTGCCTGGACCGGACCGCGGCGCCCTCTCGGTGCCCGGCGAGGAGTCGGCCCGCTTCCGGGCCAACGTGCCGGTGGCCGCCGAGTTCGCCCGCTCCGTGGGGTGCCGTTCCCTCAACGCCCTCTACGGCAACCGGGTCCAGGGTGTGGATGCGGCCGCACAGGACGAACTCGCCATGGAGAACCTGGTGTTCGCGGCGAAGGCCGCCCACTCCGTGGACGCGACCCTGCTGATCGAGGCGCTCAACCAGCCCGAGTCGCCGGCCTGTCCGATCGTCTCCGCCCCCGCGGCGATCGAGGTGATCGAGAAGGTCAACGCGGCGACCGGACTGGACAACGCCCGCTTCCTGATGGACCTCTACCACCTGTCGATGAACGGCGAGGACCTCGCCGAGGTCATCGACAAGTACACCCCCCTCACCGCCCACGTCCAGATCGCCGACAACCCCGGCCGCGGCGCCCCCGGCACCGGCCGTCTCGACCTCGCCGGCCTGCTGGACCGGTTGCGCGGGCGCGGCTACGAGGGCTGGGTCGGCCTGGAGTACAAGAACGGCGACCGGCCGAGCGCGGAGACCTTCGACTGGCTCCCCCGCGAGGCCCGGGCGGCGCACTGACGCGCCCGCCGGCGAGGTCACCGCGCCCGCGCGGCCGGTGACCCGCTCCCCACAGATCCCCCGGTGGCGACGCTGACAACCTGTCCTGTCGCGCCCAGGCGTCGCCACCGGGGCACCACACGCTGCCCGGGCACCCCCCGGGATCACGCCCACAACTTTTCAACAAACTGTTGACGTTCGAATCGGGAGCTTTCTACGCTCCCCCTGCGGAAGCTGACTTCCGCGTTCTCGTACGGAAGGTCAGGTTATGGCTCAGCCCACGCTGACGACGGAGTCAGGCGCTCCGGTCGCCGACAACCAGAACGCTGCCACCGCCGGCATCGGTGGCCCGCTGCTCCTCCAGGACCAGCACCTCATCGAGAAGCTCGCCCGGTTCAACCGCGAGCGCATCCCGGAGCGCGTGGTGCACGCCCGCGGTTCCGGCGCCTACGGGCACTTCGAGGTCACCGACGACGTCTCCGCGTACACGCAGGCCGCCTTCCTGAACACCGTGGGCAAGCGCACCGAGCTGTTCGCCCGCTTCTCCACCGTCGCCGACAGCCTCGGCGGGGCGGACGCCGTCCGCGACCCCCGTGGCTTCGCGCTGAAGTTCTACACCGAGGAGGGCAACTACGACCTCGTCGGCAACAACACGCCGGTCTTCTTCATCAAGGACCCGCTGAAGTTCCCCGACTTCATCCACAGCCAGAAGCGGGACCCGTTCACCGGCCGCCAGGAGCCGGACAACGTCTGGGACTTCTGGGCCAACTCCCCCGAGGCCACCCACCAGGTGACCTGGCTGATGGGCGACCGCGGCATCCCCGCCTCGTACCGCCACATGAACGGCTACGGCTCGCACACCTACCAGTGGACCAACGCGGCGGGCGAGGCCTTCTTCGTCAAGTACCACTTCAAGACCAACCAGGGCATCCGCTGCCTGAGCGCCGAGCAGGCCGCGCAGACCGTGGGCCAGGACGGCGACTCCCACCAGACCGACCTGCTGCAGTCGATCGAGCGGGGCGTCTTCCCCTCGTGGACGCTGTACGTGCAGATCATGCCGGCGGCGGAGGCGGCCGACTACCGCTTCAACCCCTTCGACCTGACGAAGGTGTGGCCGCACGCCGACTACCCGCTCCAGCGCGTCGGCCGCATGGTGCTGGACCGCAACCCGGACAACGTCTTCGCCGAGGTCGAGCAGTCCGCGTTCTCGCCGAACAACTTCGTTCCCGGCATCGGCCCCTCCCCCGACAAGATGCTCCAGGGCCGGCTGTTCGCCTACGCCGACGCCCAGCGCTACCGGCTCGGTGTCAACCACACCCAGCTCCCGGTCAACGCGCCCCGGGCGACGAGCGCCGTCAACTACGGCCGGGACGGCCTGATGGCGTCCAACCGCTACGCCCGCGACGCCAAGAACTACGAGCCCAACTCCTACGACGGCCCGGTGCAGACCGGTGCCCCGCTCTCGGCCCCGCTGGCGGTCTCCGGCCACACCGGCACCCACGAGGCACCGGCCCACACCAAGGACGACGACTTCTTCCAGGCGGGTGAGCTGTTCCGGCTCATGACCAAGGAGGAGCGCACCCGGCTGGTGGCCAACATCGCGGGCGGCCTCTCGCAGGTCACGCGTGAGGACGTCGTCGAGAAGAACCTGGCCCACTTCCACGCCGCCGACCCCCAGTACGGCCGGCTGGTGGAGGAGAAGGTCAGGGAGCTGCGCGAGGACTGACGCCGCATCCCCGACGGTGACGGAGGAACCGGTTGCGCCGGCCGCCCCGCGCGGGTCCCCCCAGGACCCCGCCGGGCCGGCCTGAGCCGGAGCCGCCACCGCCCACGGACGCGCGGGGCCCACCGGGAGGTCGGGGGCCCGCGCCCGTACCGGCCGGCCCGTTGAGGGGTGGCCGACCGGTACGACGAGGTGGTCCGGGCCTGCGGGCCTGCACCACCTCACCAGGAGGGGCTTCCACGCGCGCGGGCAGCAGCCGGTGCGGTGGCCGGACCGGGCCGAAGGGACGTGCCCGGTCCGCTCGCCCGCGTGGAGCCCTCCTCATCCGGCGCCGCTCCGGGGCCTCGTGCCCGCCGGGCGGCGTTTCGGCGTGAGCGCGGCCGGCGCCCCGTGCGGTGGCCGGGGCCGCCGCCGGTGAACCGTCCGGCCTCCGTACGCGTCCTACCCTTCCCGGGCCCGGTGTGACGGAAGCGGCACTCTCTTCTGCGTCCAAACCTCCCCACAGCCGGTGCCCAGGGGAGAACATGGTTCCCGGCACGAGACGTCGCTCCGCCTGGAGGCCCCTATGACCAGAAGCGTCCCGGAGAGCGTCCCGGTGCGCTGTCCCACCTGCCGGCGGGAGAACTCCTACTCGCCGCCGCCCTTCTCGTGCTCCTGCGGTTCGCCCCTGGCCCTGCCCGTCCTGCGCGGCGCGGTCGCCGAGGAGGTCCGACACCGCACCTGGCAGGCGTCCTGGGTGGAGGTGTGCTGCGAGGTCTGCGGCCGGGTGGACGAGTGGCCGGCCCCCGAGGTCGACTGCACCTGCGGCACGGTGGTACGGCTGACCGTCGTCCCCGTTCCCACACGGCCCGCTGCCAACGAACGGCCCGCCGGCGCGGGCGCGTTGACCTCGGCGCCGCCGGTGCTCCGTCCCGCCTTCCGGCCGGTGACCATCCGTACCGCGCGTGACTGCGTGACGGCCGCAGGCCAGTACCTGAAGTGGCTCGGCTTCACCGACCTGGTGCGCACCGAGGGCGCCGTCACCGGCGGTCCGGACCTCCGGGGCCGCTCCGTGGTGGCCCAGGTGGACCCCAGCACCCGCCCCACCCCGCTGCGCGACGTCGAGTGCCTGTGGCTCAACGGCCTCAACGAGTCAGCCCTGGCCGTCCACTTCTCGCTGGCCGGCTACGCCCCCGAGGCCCGCTCCCGGGCGGACAGCCTGCGCCTGCCGCTCTTCGTCATGGACCTCACCGGCACCCCGCAACCCGTCAACGACGCAGCCGACGACCTCGTGGAGCGGGGGGCCGCGTAGGGCAGGCCCGGCACCGGTCAGGTCTTCGCGGTCCGGGTTCCGCGCGGCCTCGGGCGGCGCGGTCGGGTGCGTCCGACGGGAGTCAGCCCTCGGCGGCGACGAAGTCCGCTATCGCGGCAGCGACGGCTTCGGGCTGCTCGTCGGGGATGAAGTGGCCGGCGCCTGGCACGAGGACCCGGGTGGTGTTCCGGGCCCACGGGCTGATGGAGGCGGCCATGTCCGGGACGGAGCCGTGGCTGCTGGAGACTCCGAGGACCGGCACGGTCAGCTGCCGCCGTTCGAGCGCCTCGCGGTTCCTGCGCGCCGACTCCGCGGCGTCCCGGTAGTAGGCCAGGGAAGCGCGCAGGCCGCCGTCGGCGGCGACGGCCGCCGCGTAGTGGTCGAGCTCGGCGTCGTCGAACGTGTCGGCAGACAGGGCCTTCGCCCTCAGGAACCAGCCGACGTACTCGCGTTCCCGGCCGGCGAGCAGCACCTCGGGCAGGCCGGGCACGACGTGGAAGGCGAAGTGCCAGGTCTTATAGGCCCGGTCCGGATCGGTGGGAACCGCCTCCGGGAGAGTGATGCCGGGGATCCCGGCGTCGAGCAGAGCGACCCCGCGCAGGTGGCTCTCGAAGCGGAGGGCGAGGGAGAAGGCGACCCAGGCGCCGATGTCGTGGGCGACCAGCCAGTAGGCCGGCACTCCGAGGGCGGTCACGGCGGCGTGGACGTGCGCGGCGACCGCGTGTGTGTCGTAGCCGCGCTCCGGACGCTCGGAGTGGCCCTGCCCCGGCAGGTCGATCGCGAGGACGTGGAACCGCTCGGTGAGGCCGGGCATCACCTTCCGCCAGGCCCACCAGGTCTGCGGGAATCCGGCGAGCAGGACGACGGTCGGGCCGCCTTGCCGTCCGCCTTCGACTACATGGAGGCGGACGCCGTCCGCGTCGACCCAGCGGTGAGTGAATCCGGCGAGGTGCTGCAGGGGAAGGTCGCGGACAGGGTTGCTTTCGGAGACGGGCGGAGTACTGGTCGCCGGTCCGGTCACGGGAATCCTCCATCGGTGTCAGGTGTGCGGTGAGGACGGTGGTGGCTGAGGGGTCCTTGCCATATGAGCGTCCGATGAGGTCGCGTGGTCCGGTGCCGTGCATCGCAAGGCGCCGGAGAGTCCTCGTAGCGGAGCTACCAGGGCTTTTCGGCAACGCCGCGAGGTGCGGTGCCAGACCACGCGACCCGGGCGGGCATATGGCAAGGACCCCTGAGGGGGCGGCTGGGACCGCGTGGCGTGCTTCCTCGCACGGTCGCGGAGTGCGCGGTGGGCCCAGGTCGCGGCCCTGCCGGAAAGCTAACACATCTTGAACTGATTGGTCCAAGATAGGATGGGGCGTGACAGAGAGAGTCCGGACCCTCGACACATCGGCAGGGAAGTGCAGCGTGGCAGGCAGGAAGCAGTTCGACATGGACGCGGTGCTCGACGCCGCGATGATCCAGTTCTGGCGCGACGGCTACGCCGACACCTCGCTGGACGACCTGTCCCGGGCGACCGGCCTGAACCGCAGTTCCATCTACTCCTCCCTCGGCGACAAGGACACGCTCTTCCTGCGCTGCCTGGATCTCTACGCCGCGCGCTACGGCGAGAAGTACGACGCCGCCCTGGCGTGTGCGGCCTCGGAGCCCGTTGCCGCTGTCCGTGCGTTCTTCGAGGTCACCCTCCATCGCATCGCCGATCCCGCACTGCCTGACGGATGCCTGATCGCCCAGTCGGCCATGGCGGTTCCCGTGCTGAGTCCGGCTGTGGCGGCGCACGCCAGGCAGGCGCTCGGCTTCCAGCACGTGCGCCTGCACGCCGCGCTGAAGGCCGGCGGGCTGACCGACCGGGACGCCGAGGCCTTCGCTGTGCACGTGGCGGCCGTGAACCAGTCGCTCGCCGTCATGAGCAGGGCCGGTGCGGGCCCGGAGCAGCTCCTGGCCATCGTGGGCGTGACCGTGGACGCGCTGTCGCAGGCCTTGCGCGCATGACGCCCCCGGTGCGGCCGCCGGGTTCGCAGCCTGGCACGCACCGTCGTGTCATGCCTTCGAGGCGTGCGCGGCAGCGGTGCCGAGGGGCTCGGGCCCGGCGGCTTCGCCGCCCGTCGGGACGGGCCGGACGGGAGACGGGTTCGGGGGGTGGTGCATCGGCCGGGTATCGCGTGGGCGGCACGGGATCCCGGGGACGGTCGGCGCGGCCGGGCCGCAGTCGTGCCCGCAGCCGGGCGGAAAACCAGGTGCGGCGGCCTCCGGGCACGGTTACGGTCACCGACATGAAGCGCGCTGCCATGACGACGACGCCGGAGAGTGTCCCGGCGCGCTGACAGCTGCCTTGTCGAAGAGCCCCGGGGCGAGTGCCCCGGGGCTTCGCGCTGCGGTCACTCCCCCGACGCACCTGAGGAGACCGCCATGCACGACCACCGCAGACTCGGCCGTGAACTCGGCCTGTTCGACACCGACCCGCTGATCGGCGCGGGGCTGCCGTACTGGCTGCCGGACGGTGCGACCGTGCGGCACACCCTGGAGGAGTACCTGCGCACCGTCGAGCGGCGGGCGGGCTACCGGCACGTGTACTCACCGGTGCTCGGCAAGCGCGAGCTGTACGAGATCTCCGGGCACTGGGCGCACTACAGCGAGGAGATGTTCCCGCCGATGGACCTCGCAGGGGAGCAGGTCGTGCTGCGGCCCAGCCTCTGTCCCCACCACGCGCTGATCTACCGCTCCCGGCCCCGCAGCCACCGTGAGCTGCCGCTGCGCCTCGCCGAGCTCGGCGGCATGTACCGCTCCGAACTCTCGGGCGTCCTCGCGGGACTGACCCGGGTCCGGGCGATCCAGCTCAACGACGCGCACCTGTTCTGCACCCTCGACCAGGTGGCCGGTGAGGTGCAGGCGGCTCTGGCGCTGATCGGCCGGGCCCACCGGGCGCTCGGCCTCACCGGGGCCCGCTACCGGCTCTCCCTCCCCGGCCCGGGTGGCAAGTACGTCGCGGCGCCCGGGAAGTGGCGCCGGTCGGTCGCCCTGCTGACCGAGGCCCTGGAGAACTCCGGTCTGCGTTACGAGGCGGTGGAGGGCGAGGCCGCGTTCTACGGGCCCAAGATCGACGTCCAGGTCAGTGACCACGCGGGCCGGGAGTCGACCCTGTCCACCGTCCAGGTCGACTTCCACCAGCCCGAGCGGTTCGGCCTGACCTACACCGGTGCGGACGGCGCCGGGCACCGCCCGGTGATGATCCACCGCAGTGTGCTCGGCAGCCTGGAGCGCGCCGTCGCCCATCTCGTCGAGGAACACGGCGGCGCCTTCCCTGCCTGGCTCGCCCCCCTCCAACTGGCCGTCCTCCCGGTCTCGGACGCCCAGCTGCCCAGCGCCGCCGCCTTCGTGGACCGGTGTCTCGATTTGGGGCTGCGCGCCGAGGTCCGCGGACCGGAGCGGGGCAGTCTGGGCGCTCGTGTGGCGGCGGCCAGGCTGGTCCCCTACCAGGCCGTCATCGGTGCCCGGGAGGCCGCCGGCGACCTGGTCGCCCTGCGGCTGCGGGACGGTCGCCGCCTCGCCGCCCAGCCGGTCGACGAGGTGCTCACCCGGGTCTGCGCTCTCGTCGGCGGGCACAGCACCGAGCTGTGGGAGGCCGTCAGCTAGGCAGTGTCTTCACAGTGGCGTCGTTCGCCCGAAGGGCGGGTCCGGTGGTCTCTGGTGCGTGCGATCGCAAGGCGGAGGGAGGAGAGCGCAGCGGGCTGCGCCGACGACCGACAACGCGGCGAGCGTGCGTGCCAGACACCACCGGACAGGCGGGACTTTGAAGACACTGCCTGGGCCCAGCGGCACCGCTGCCCCGGTGGCGGTCCGGCACACGCACGACACCGCGGCCCCGCCCCGGCCGGGCGTGCCGCGGTGTTCGTACGAGGGCGCAGGCTACGCCGCGACGGTCAGGGCCGGGAGCGCGGAGCCGGCCTGCACCACGCTGACGGCCGCCTCCAGCAGCGCCTGGGCGCCCATGACCAGTTGGTGGTCGGGTGTGTGCTCCAGGACGTTGTGGCTGATGCCCGAGGTGCTGGGG
Source organism: Streptomyces sp. NPDC059740 (assembly GCF_042733155.1). Taxonomy (NCBI): domain Bacteria; kingdom Bacillati; phylum Actinomycetota; class Actinomycetes; order Kitasatosporales; family Streptomycetaceae; genus Streptomyces; species Streptomyces sp. NPDC059740. Next base: position 47,606 of record NZ_JBHWGP010000018.1, read on the forward strand.
ACGAAGAGCATGCCGGTGGGGACGCGGGTGCTCATGACGCTGGCGTCGTGGCCCGCGTAGCTGGCCATGGGCGCCACCCGGTCGCTGGCGGCTCGGCACACCTTCTCGACGGTCTCGACGATCTCGGGGTCGAAGGCGGCGACCGGCTTGGCCGAGATGCGGCGGATCTCGCAGGTGCAGCCCTCCTCCTCGGCCAGCGCGGCGAAGTCCCGGCGTATGCGGGTGCGCAGCTGCTGGAGGAGGTCCTCGGTGGTGGCGCGGACCTCCAGCTGGAGGGTGGCCTCCCCGGGGACGACGTTGGCCGCGCCGGGCGAGAACGTGCAGGCGCCGATGTTGCCGATGATCCCGACGGGGTCGATGTCCTGGCACAGCGGCATGAGGGCCGCCGCGGCCCGGGTGGCGGCGCGGCCGGCGTCGGCACGCAGGTGGAAGGGGGAGGCGCCGGCGTGGTTCTCCTGGCCGCGCATCGTGACCTCGTACCGCTCCACGCCGACGATGCCGGTGACGGGGCTCAGGTCCAGCCCCCCGGCCTCCATGCGGGGGCCCTGTTCCACGTGGAGCTCCAGGTAGGCGCTGATGTCCTCGATGTGCGGGCTGTTGCACAGGGCAGTTGAGCCGGTGAGGCCGCCGCGCGACTCGGGGGCGACCCCCTCCTCGTCCCAGAAGGCCACGATCTCCACGTGCCGGGCCGCCGGGTGCCCGGCTTCGACCAGCGTGCGCAGCACCTCGATGGCCGCGATGACGCCGTAGGCGCCGTCCAGGTGGCCCGCGGCGGGCACCGTGTCGGCGTGGGAGCCGAGCAGTACGTACGGCCCCTCGGCGTCGGGCAGGCGCCCGTAGACGTTGCCGATCTCGTCGCGGTGTCCGGTGAGGCCGGCGACCTTCATGGTCTTGCTCAGCCAGTCGCGGGCAGCCAGGTCGGCTCGGGAACCGGCGACGCGGTGGATGGCTCCGTCCGCGCCTGCGCCGATCTGTGCGAGGTGGGTGAGCTCGGTCAGCATGCGGGGGGCGTCGATCATGGGGGTGTGCACGGCGGTTCCCGTCTGCGAAGGAAGAGGTGGTGTGGTCGGGTGTGCGGGGTGTGGGGTCAGGCTTTGCTGCGGGAGCTGAGGGCGACCCCGATGGCGATGAGGACCATGCTGGCGATCTGCGCCAGGTTGATCCCCTCGCCGAGTGCGAAGAAGGCCAGCAGGGCCACGAAGGCCGGTTCGAGGTAGTAGACGACGCCGGCGCGGCCCGCCCCGACGGTCGCGATGGCCTTGTTCCAGGCGAAGTAGGCGACCGCGGAGGAGAGGACGCCCACGTACAGGAGGGCGCCGGCGGTGGAGGGGTGGACGTCGAAGCCGCCGTGTGCGGTCACGTCCCAGGCGTAGGCGGGTGCCAGGAAGGCGGTCCCGAGGGTGAAGGTGCCGAGCAGCAGGCTGAGACCGGAGATGCCCTCGGGGGTGCGGCGCAGCATGAGGCTGTAGGCGGCGAAGGTCAGCATGGCGGCCACCATCCAGAGGTCGCCGGTGGAGAAGTCCAGCCCCAGGAGGGTGCTGAGGGAGCCCTTGGTAATGAGGACGACGATGCCGACCAGGGACAGCAGGGCACCCGTCCAGCGGGTCGCGCTCATCCGCTCCCGCCACAGGACGCGTGCCCCGATGACGATGACCAGGGGTGAGGCGGCGGCCAGCAGCGCCATGTTGGTGGCCGGGCTGGTGTGACCCGCGGTGTAGATCAGGGTGTTGAAGAGGGTGACGCCCAGGACGGCGGCCAGCGAGAGGAATCCGAGGTGGCGGCGGATGACGGGCCAGTCCCGTCGCACGTGCCGGACGGCCAGGGGGGCTACCGCGACCAGGGCGATCACCCAGCGCCAGAAGGCGAGTTGGATGGGCGGGATGCTGCCCGACATGCCGTCGGCGATGACGAAGTTGCCCGACCAGATCACGGTGGCGACGGTGGCGAGGACCATGCCGCGGACACCGGTCGGCAGGAGTGCCCGCCGGGTGGTGGCCGGGGCGGCGGAGGGGCGGGCAGGCCCTCGGTCGGCGGGGGCGCTGCTCGGTGAGGTCGGGGGTGTGGCGGGTTCGGTGTCGACGGGCGTGGCCATGGAGTGCTCCTCAGCTCGGAGCGGGGGCCGGTGGGGCCCCGCGGCGGATGGGTGGCGGTGTGCGAGGTCAGGCGGCGGCAGCGGCCTCGGGCGCGGGTGCCTGGGCACTCGCGGGGCCGGTCTGCTCCCAGTGGCGGGTGACGCGGGCCGCTCCCGCGGGGGTGAGTTCCCCCCACAGGCGCAGCCGGGCGAGGCCGCCGTGGGGAAGGGCGTCCAGCCGCACGTGGGTGGCCGGCCGGTCGGTCGAGACGGGGTAGCGGTGCCGGGTGTCGGGCTGCACCGCGGTCGGCGGCAGGATCTCGAACCAGGTGCCGGGCTCGTGGAGGGCGGCCGTGGTGGCGTTCATGCCGTAGAGGGCGATCTGGGCAGGGGCGGTGCCGGGGCAGAAGCGGGTGTCGACCTCCACCTGGCGCACCAGACCCTCTTCGACCAGGCGCAGTTGCACCCAGTCGTTGCCCTCGTCCCGTCGCCTGGGCGGGGCCCAGCCGTGGCCGGGGTGCGTCGGGGGCCCGGGGGCGGTCAGTGCCGGCGGCCGGTGCGGGTCGAGGTTGCCGGAGTGGTCGAGCACGACGGCGCCGTTCTCCTGGGCGGCGAGGTCGGTGCGACCGGTGGCCAGCAGCCGCGGGTCGGGGACCACGTGCCCGTGGACGCGGAGTCGCGCCACGGCTCCGTCGGGGCTGATGCGCAGCCGCACGTGGGTGTAGCGGTGCGGGTCCTGCACGTCGAAGGCGTTGGGGGTGTCGGCGCTCAGCGGGGTCGGGGGGAGCAGCGTGGTCCAGGGGGTGCGGGGGTCCAGCAGGGCGGTCGGCCCGGGGTAGCCCTCGACGGTGCAGGCCTGTACGGCGGCGGTGCGGGGGCTGTTCCCACCGCAGTGGGAGGTGTCGACGACGAGGGTGGAGATGACGCCCGGCTCGCCGAGGCGTACGAGGGCCCAGTCGTCGCCGGGCTCGTGACGGTGCCGGGTGGCCCAGGCGTCCGAACCCGGTCCGCCGGCACCCGGGGCGGGCGCCTCGGGGCGGAGGAGGTTCTCCTTGGCTGCACACGTCTCGTCGTTCGCCGCCATGACGACACCGCCCAATGCAGCGGACGCAAGGTCCAGTTGGGCTGTGAGGGCTGTCATCGCACGTCTCCTTCCTTGTGTGGGGCCCGAGTTGCCGCTCGGTGTTGCCGCGGCCCCGCTCGGACAACCAGAGCTTGGCCCCACAGGAAGGTTTACGTCCATCTAATGATTCGACAGGTACTGTTCAGTTGCACTACAGACCTTCGGGGCTACAGGATGGGATGCAGGCGGCGCCGCTCCTCTGCCACCCGGCGGAGGCTCTGGACGACCGCCTGGAGGCGCGGCGCCCCCTCCGAGCCCCGTCGCACGGCGCCGACCACGTGGCGTTGCGGCTTGTCGGCGGCCAGCACCCGCACCCTGACCCCGGGGCGGCGGGTGTCGACCAGCCGCGGCACCAGCGCCACCGCGAGTCCGGCCTGGACCAGCGACATGATCGCGCCCCAGTCGGACGCCGTGTGGGCGGCCCGCGGCGCGAACCCGGCGGTCGCGCACACCGCGAGCGTGATCTCCCGCCAGGGCCCGGTGGCGCCGTAGACCCAGGGCTCGTCCGCGGCGTCCACCAGGTTCAGGCCCACCTTCTCGGCCAGCCGGTGGCCGGCCGGCACGGCGAAGTCCAGGGGGTCGGCGAGCAGGGAGAAGCGGGCGAAACGGCCGTCGGCGGCGGACGGTGTCTGGGCGGCGAGCGAGAGGGCGACGTCGATCTCGCCCCGGTCCAGGAGCGTGAAGACCTCGGAGGCCTCGGCTTCGTGGATCTCGACCGACAGCGTCGGGTGGGAGTCGCGCAGCACGTCGAGGGCGGGGATGACCAGGGACTCCACCCCGGTGGCGAAGGAGCCGACCCGCACCAGCCCCGCCTCGCCGCCGAGATAGGCCTCCACCTCGGCCTCGGCCTGTTCGAGCTGGGCGAAGACCGACTCACCGTGCCGCAGCAGCAGGTGGGCGAGCTCCGTCAGCCGCACCCGCCGCCCCTCGGGTTCCACCACGGGGGCGCCGAGCTGCCGCGTCAGCGAGGACAGCGCCTGCGAGACCGCCGAGGGCGTCAGGGACAACGCCTGCGCCGCCGCCGTCACCGTCCCCTGCCGCCGCAGCTCCCGCAGTACCCGAAACTTCCGAAGGTCCCAGTCGATCATTCAGTTGAACTTACTCCACCGTTATCGGATGGACAATCCAACACAACGATTTTCGCCCGCGGCCCGCCGTTGTGGAGACGGGGCACGGGGACTGCGCCCTTCCCTGCCGGCTCGCCCCCGGGGGCCGGCCGCACCGTGAGACACCGGTCCGCGGACCCGGCCGCACGGCCTACCGGCGTTCGGGGGGATGCGGGTCCCAGCCCGCGGCGAAGGACCAGACGGTCCGGGCGCCTTCCGGTGTGAACACGAGCGTCGCCCGCCGGCGTCCCGAGCCGAAGCCGATCTCGTCGAGCAGGGGCTGGACCTTCCCGGAGCCGCACGGCACGGTGAACGAGGCGCCGGCGGCCTTCACGGCGACGGTCAGCCTCCCCGGGCCCTGGCAGTCGACGGCGACAGCCAGCGTCCCCCCTCCGACGATCCCGCCCTTCAGGGGGTACTCGGCCTTTCCCCTGACGGCCGCCCCCGACACCAGGACCGCCACACCCCGCGCTCCGAGGTTCGGTGCCCTGGACGCAGAGGCCGCATGCGGGTCGGCCGTGGAGCGGGGCGCGAGCGCCGTCGCGACAGGGGCGGGAGGGTGGGCGGTCCTCCCGCCGCTCGGCCGGGCCTGTGGTGCCGCGCACCCCGCGACCGCGCTCAGGGCCAGCAGGACCCCACCGAGCACCTTGGTGCCGACACCCGGACGCCTGACCATGGAAGGAGAGTCCCGGGGGAGAGCGGACCCGTCAAGGGAGCGCAGCGGGGACCGGCCCGTCACCCGGACCGCTTGCCGACGGGCGGTCGTTGCGGCGGGCGGGGCGCGCTCCGCGGTGGTGGTGCGAGAAAGCAACGCCCTCACGGGTCGAGGCGGCGCGCCTGCCGGCCCGGCTCCTCCCGGTCCCGGGCCGGGAGAGGCTGAGGAGGCGGTGGTCGCCGTCGGCCGCCCTCCCCCGCCGCCGAAGCCCGACAATGGCCCCATGATCGACGCCGAGGCGCTGCGCGCCGCATGCCTGGAGTTCAACGGAACCATCGAGGAACGGCCGTTCCCCGGCAACCAGGAGATCACCACCTTCAAGGTCGAGGGGAAGATCTTCGTGATCAGTGCGCTGGAGGCCGTTCCGCTGACCGTCAGCCTCAAGTGCGAGCCGGAGAACGCCGTCCGGCTCCGCGGCCGCCACCCGCAGATCGTGCCCGGCTACCACCTGGACAAGCGGCACTGGAACACCGTCACCCTGGACGGGGCGCTGCCCGACGCCCTGGTGTGGGAGATGGTGGAGGACTCCTACGACCTCGTCGTGGCGGGTCTGCCCCGCTCCCGGCGGCTGGCGCTGGACTGGCCGGGCGAGCGCTGACGCGCCGGACACCGCCCGGGGCGCGGTGGCCCGGTCGGACCAATCCTCCTCCGGCCGTGTGACGAGGGCGCCGCCGACGGGAAGACCGCACCGACGAGGGCGCGGCACACCGGTTGCGGGAGGAGACGGGCGCATGACGACGACGGCGGCGGAGACCGGGACCGAGGTGGCGCCGGTGAGTCTGCGGCTGCCGGGCCTCGTGCTGGGGGTGGGGCTCGGCGGTTTCGTCGACGGCATCCTGCTGCACCAGCTCCTCCAGTGGCACCACATGCTCACCAGCACCAACCAGGACCGCATCGGCGTGAAGTACTACGACCCCCGCACCGTCTCGGGCCTGGAGATGAACACGGTGTGGGACGGGATCTTCCACGCCGTGTGCTGGCTCGCCGTGCTGACGGGCCTGGCCGTCCTGTACGCGCGGGTCACCCACGACCGCCGACGGGTGTGGGGGTCGCGGGTGCTGTGGGGCTGGGTGCTGGCCGGCTGGGGCCTGTTCAACCTGGTCGAGGGCCTCCTGGACCACCAGGTCCTCGGCATCCACCACGTCCACGGCGGCCCCTACCAGGTGTGGTGGGACGTCGGCTTCCTCGTCCTGGGTGCCCTCTTCCTCGTGGGCGGCCACCTGGTCCGGCGCGGCGCTCCTCCCGCCGGGGCGGGCCGGAGCGCAGTGGCAGGGACGGCGAGGGACCGGTGACGGGCCACGGAACGCACCCCGGCCACGCGGGCACGGGCGGCGGCCTCCTGCCGGTGCTGCTCCCGGCTCTGGTCCTGCTGGCGTGCTCCGGCCTCCACCTGTACCTGGTGGGCAGGGCGCGGCACCGCAACCCGGAGCCGGTCCGGAGCCGGTGGCGGGCGGTCAGTCTCACCGCGGGCCTGGCGCTGCTGGCCGTCGCACTGCTGCCGCCGCTGGCCCCCTTCGCCCACCGCGACTTCCGCGGTCACATGGCGCAGCACCTGCTGGTGGGCATGTACGCCCCGCTCGCGCTGGTGCTGGGTGCCCCCGTCACGCTGCTGCTGCGCAACCTCCGCCCCGGCCACGGCCGGCGACTGACCGCCGTCCTGCACAGCCGTCCCGTCCGGGTGGTGGCGCATCCGCTCAGCGCGCTGCTGCTGGCCACCGGCAGCCTGGTGCCGCTGTACTTCACACCGCTGTACGACAGCCTCACCGCCCACCCCGCCGGCCACTGGTTGCTGCACGTCCACTTCCTGCTCTCGGGCTGCCTGTTCGCCTACGTGGTGGCGGGCCCGGACCCGGCGCCGGGCCGGCCGGGGGTGCCGGCGCGGTTGTGGCTGCTGGGCTGCGCCATCGCCGTGCACGCCGTGGTCTCCCAGCTGATGTACGGCGGCTTCTTCACGCACGTCCACGCGCCCGTCGCGCAGGTCCGGGGCGGGGCCGAGCTGATGTACTACGGCGGGGACATCGCCGAGCTGCTGCTCGCGGCGGCCCTCGTCACCACCTGGCGTCCGGAGCGCCGGCCCCGGCCCGTCGCGGCGGCTGCCTGACGGCCGGGGCGGGCTGCTTCAGGCCACCGAACCGATGTGCCCGGCCCTCGCCGTGTCGCGGTGGATGGGGGTGTGGGCGCCCGTCAGCGGGACGCCGGTGCCGCCACGCCGGTCCGCGACGATCTCCGCGGCGATGGACAGCGCGGTCTCCTCCGGGGTGTGCGCCCCGAGGTCCAGGCCGATGGGTGAGCGGAGCCGGTGCAGCTCGCGGTCGGTCAGGCCCGTCTCGCGCAGCCGGCGGAGCCGGTCGAGGTGGGTGCGGCGGGAACCCATGGCGCCGACGTAGGCGACGGGCAGCCGCAGCGCGCGTTCCAGCAGCGGGATGTCGAACTTGGCGTCGTGGGTGAGGACGCACAGGACGGTGCGGGCGTCGAGGGTCTGGGAGTCGAGGTAGCGGTGGGGCCAGTCGACGACGACCTCGTGGGCGTCGGGGAAGCGGGCCGCGGTGGCGAAGACGGGGCGGGCGTCGCAGACGGTGACGTGGTAGCCGAGGAAACGGCCGACGCGGACCAGTGCCGAGGCGAAGTCGATGGCGCCGAAGACCAGCATGCGGGGCGGCGGGACGGAGGACTCGACCAGAAGGGTGAGGGAGGGCCCGCACACCCCCGGGGCCGCCCCGCCGGCCGGGGCGGGGGTGACGCCCAAGTGCCCGGAGCCGCCACTGCCCTCCCCCGGGCCGCCGAGGCCGATCTCCACGGTGGCGGTGCGCCCCATCTCCAGCAGGGCTCGGGCCCGGCCCGCCGCGGCCCGGTCCAGCGCCGGGGAGCCGAGGCTGCCGTGGTGGGGGCCCTCGGGGCGGACCAGCAGTGCCCGGCCGAGCAGGTCCGGCGGACCGGCCACGACGCGGGCCAGGGCCGCGGTGTGGCCTGCGGCGGCGAGGGCCACCGCCTCGGTGAGCGTGGCGGACGTCGGCGCCGTGGGGGACGGGACGCCCCCCGGCGCCCCGTCCCGCTCCGGCAGCACCGGGGTGACCAGTACCTCGATCACGCCGCCGCAGGTCAGGCCGACGGCGAAGGCGTCCTCGTCGCTGTAGCCGAAGCTCGCGCCGGCGGACTCGCCCGTGCGCAGCGCCTCCTGGCACAGCTCGTAGACGGCTCCCTCGACGCAGCCTCCGGAGACCGAGCCGATCGCGGTGCCGTCCTGGTCGACGGCGAGCGCCGCGCCGGGCTGCCGGGGCGCACTGCCGTGGGTGGAGACGACGGTGGCGACGGCGAAGGCGCGTTGCTGCCGGGCCCACCGGTGGAGCTCCTCGGCGATGTCCAGCATGTGCGGGGTCCCTTCGGTCGGAGGCGGTGGTGGTCGGGGGTGCCCCGCACCGCGCGCACTCTCACGCGGGGTGCGGGGACCGGGCCCGTTCGGGGGGCCGCCCGGCGTCACCTGACGCCCAGCAGGCCTTCGATGGGGTGGAGGGCGAAGTAGACGAGGAAGACGACGGTCAGCCCCCACATGAAGGCGCCGGGTTCCCGCACCCGGCCCTGGGCGGTCCTGATGGCGGTGTAGGCGATGACGCCCGCGCCCACGCCGGCGGTGATGCTGTAGGTGAACGGCATCAGCGCGACGGTGAGGAAGACGGGGATGGCCACGGACCGGTCGCTCCAGTCCACGTGTGCCGCGGTGCTCATCATCATGGAGCCGATGACGACGAGGGCGGCCGCGGCTACCTGGCTCGGCACCAGCGCCGTCAGCGGGGTGAAGAAGAGGCAGGCGGCGAAGAACAGGCCGGTGACGACGGCGGAGAGGCCGGTGCGCGCCCCCTCCCCCACGCCGGTGGCGGACTCGATGAAGACGGTCTGGCCGGAGCCGCCCGCCACGCCGCCGATGGCGCCGCCGGCCCCGTCGACCAGGAGCGCCCGGGACAGCCCGGGCATGCGGCCCTTGGAGTCGGCCAGGCCCGCCTCGGTGCCGACGCCGATGATGGTGGCCATGGCGTCGAAGAAGCCGGCCAGGACCAGGGTGAAGACGATCATCGTGACGCCGATCGCGCCCATCTGGCCCCAGCCGCCGAAGTCCACGTGGCCGAAGAGCGAGAAGTCGGGCATGGAGACGGCGCTGCCGTGCAGGGCCGGGGTCGTGCCGCCCCAGTCCTTGTCGGTGAGTCCGGCGACGTTCGTGACCACGATGGAGGCGAGGGAGCCGACGACGATGCCGATGAGGAGGGCGCCGGGAACGCGCCGGGCCTGGAGCATGAAGATCAGCAGCAGGGTGAGGCAGAAGAGCAGTACGGGCCAGCCGGTGAGCTGCCCGCCGAGCCCCAGGGTGACCGGCGAGCCCTTGCCCACGCCGACGAACCCGGCCTTCACCAGGCCGATGAGGGCGACGAACATGCCGATGCCCATGGTGATGGCGTGCTTGAGGGGCAGCGGGATGGCGTTCATGATCATCTCGCGGAGGCCGGTGACGACCAGCAGCATGATGACCACGCCGTAGACGACGCACATGCCCATCGCCTGCGGCCAGGTCATGTTCGGCACGACCTGGGTGGTCAGCGCGGCCGAGACGTTCAGGCCGGCGGCGAGCGCCAGCGGTACCCGGCCGACGATGCCCATGAGCAGCGTGGACACGGCGGCGGCCAGCGAGGTGGCGGTGACCAGGGCCGCGTGGTCGAGGGTGTGGTGCTCGACGTCCGGGGTGCTGAGGATGAGGGGGTTGAGCAGCAGGATGTAGCACATCGCCATGAAGGTGGTGATGCCGCCGCGCACCTCTGCGGCGAGGGTCGAGCCTCGCGCCGATATGTGGAAGTAGCGGTCGAGCCAGCCGCGGCCGGCGGGCTGACGCGAGCCGCGGCCCGCCTCCTCCGCCGTCGCGCCCGGCTCGGTGGTCTGCTGGGTCATGGTGCCTTCTCCCAAGGTTCACAGGGACACCCGCACGCCGAAGGGCGGGATTTGGGATGTGATTGACGGCCGCACGACCCGGGGGACGGCCCGAGACGAACGTGGGCGCGCAGGGCGCCTGCCGCCGGTACCGCGCTGCGGCAGGTCCGGCGGGGTGGGCCGGTGGGGCCCGTGCTCCGTCGTCCCCCGGAGAACGGGCCCCACCGGGGCGGGTCAGACGCCTGTCAGGTGTTCGGGCCTGACGGGCGTCCGGTTCAGCTCCAGCCCGGTCGCCGCGCGGATGGCGGCCAGGACGGCGGGCGTGGAGGACAGTGTGGGTGCCTCACCGATGCCGCGCAGCCCGTACGGGGCGTGGTCGTCGGCGAGTTCGAGCACGTCGACCGGGATGGTCGGGGTGTCGAGGATGGTGGGGATGAGGTAGTCGGTGAAGGAGGGGTTGCGCACCTTCGCCGTCTTCGGGTCGACGACGATCTCCTCCATCACGGCGACCCCCAGGCCCTGGGTGGTGCCGCCCTGGATCTGCCCGACGACGGAGAGCGGGTTGAGCGCCTTGCCGACGTCCTGGGCGCAGGCCAGTTCGACGACCTTGACCAGGCCGAGGTCGGTGTCGACCTCCACCACCGCGCGGTGGGCGGCGAAGGAGTACTGGACGTGGCCGAAGCCCTGGCCGGTACGCAGGTCGAAGGGCTCGGTGGGGCGGTGGCGGAACTCCAGCTCCAGGTCGACCGCCTCGTCCTCCAGGACGTCGACGAGACAGGCCAGTACCTCGCCGCCGTCGGTGACCACCTTGCCGTCCTCCAGCAGGAGTTCGGCGGTGGCCCACGCCGGGTGGTAGGTGCCGAACTTCCGCCGGCCGATCTCCAGGACCTTCTCGCGCACGGCCTCGCAGGTGTTCTTCACCGCGCCGCCCGTCATGTACGTCTGGCGGGAGGCCGAGGTCGATCCGGCAGACCCGACCTGGGTGTCGGCGGGTTGGATGGTGACCTGCTGGACGCCGAGTTCGGTGCGGGCGATCTGGGCGTGGACGGTGACGCCGCCCTGCCCGACCTCCGCCATGGCGGTGTGCACGGTGGCGACGGCCTCACCGCTGAGGACCTCCAGGCGGACCCGGGCGGTGGAGTAGTCGTCGAACCCCTCGGAGAAGCCGACGTTCTTGATGCCGACGGCGTAGCCCACACCGCGCACCACGCCCTCGCCGTGGGTGGTGTTGGACAGTCCGCCGGGCAGGGCCCGCACGTCGGCCTCGGCGCCGGCGCTCTCCCACTGGCGCTCGGGCGGCAGCGGGCGCGCCTTGACGCGGCGCAGCAGTTCGGCGACCGGGGCGGGCGAGTCCACGACCTGTCCGGTGGGCAGGTGGGTTCCCTGTTCCATCGCGTTGAGCTGCCGGAACTCCACCGGGTCCATGCCGAGTTCGGCGGCCAGCTTGTCCATCTGCGCCTCGTAGGCGAAGCAGGCCTGGACCGCGCCGAAGCCGCGCATGGCGCCGCAGGGCGGGTTGTTGGTGTACAGGGCGATGGCCTCGATGTCCACGTCGTCGATCACGTACGGGCCGGCGGAGAGGGAGGCGGCGTTGCCGACGACCGCGGGTGAGGCGGAGGCGTACGCGCCCCCGTCCAGGACGATGCGGCACCGCATGTGGGTGAGCTTGCCGTCGCGGGTGGCGCCGTGCTCATACCAGAGTTTGGCGGGGTGGCGGTGGACGTGGCCGAAGAAGGACTCGAAGCGGTTGTAGACGATCTTGACGGGTTTGCCGGTGCGCAGCGCCAGCAGGCAGCCGTGGATCTGCATGGAGAGGTCCTCGCGCCCGCCGAAGGCGCCGCCGACGCCGGAGAGCGTCATGCGGACCTTCTCCGGCGGCAGGCCGAGGACCGGCGCGATCTGCCGCAGGTCGGAGTGGAGCCACTGGGTGGCGACGTACAGGTCGACGCCGCCGTCCTCGGCGGGCACCGCCAGGCCCGACTCGGGCCCGAGGAAGGCCTGGTCCTGCATTCCGAAGACGTACTCGCCAGTGACGACGACGTCGGCACGCTCGGCTGCCGCCGCGGCGTCGCCGCGGACGATGGGCTGGCGGTGGACGATGTTGGGGTGCGGCACGTGGCCGGCGTGGTGGTCCTCGCGGCCGGGGTGCAGCAGCGGCGCGTCCTCGGCGGTAGCGCTCGCCTCGTCGGTGAGGACCGGCAGTTCGGCGTACTCGACGCGGATCTTGGCGGCGGCGCGGCGCGCCGTCTCGGGGTGGTCGGCGGCGACCAGGGCGACCGGCTCCCCGTGGTGGCGGACCCGGCCGTGGGCGAGGACGGGGGTGTCCTGGATCTCCAGGCCGTAGTTCTTCACCTCGGTGGGCAGGTCGTCGTAGGTCAGCACGGCGTACACGCCGGGCATGGCCAGCGCCTCGGAGGTGTCCAGGGAGCGGATCTCGGCGTGGGCGACGGTGCTGCGCAGGGTGTGGCCCCACAGCATGTCCTCGTGCCACATGTCGGAGGAGTAGGCGAACTCCCCGGTGACCTTGAGGGTGCCGTCGGGCCGCAGCGTGGAGGCCCCGATGCCGGCGTCGGCGCGGCCGCCCTGGGTGAGTTTGGTGGGCACCCGGCCGGGTGCGGTGGCGGCACGGGGCCCGGTGGCCCCGGTGGTGCGGGTGGTTTCGGTCGCCATGGTCAGGCCCCCTGTCCGGCGGCGGCGCGGCCGGCGGCGAGCCGGACGGCGTCGAGGATCTTCTCGTAGCCGGTGCAGCGGCACAGGTTGCCGGAGAGCGCCTCCCGGATGTCGGCGTCCGAGGGTTCGGTGTTGCGCTCCAGCAGTTCGTCGGCGGCGACCAGCAGGCCGGGGGTGCAGAAGCCGCACTGCACGGCTCCGGCGTCCACGAACGCCTGCTGGATGGGGGAGAGCCGGACGCCCTCGCCGGTCTGTCCGTCCCCTCCCGTGCCGGGACGGGCCTGCCAGCGGGCCGCGGCCTCCGGGGAGGTGCCGCGGGCGGCCTCGGCGTCGGCCGTGCCCTCGCGCTGCTGGGCGAAGTCGGCCAGTCCCTCGACGGTCACCACCTCGCGGCCCTCGGCCTGGCCCGCGGCGACGAGGCAGGAGCAGACCGGCACGCCGTCCAGACGGACCGTGCAGGAGCCGCACTCGCCCTGTTCGCAGGCGTTCTTGGAGCCCGGCAGCCCCATGCGTTCACGCAGGACGTAGAGCAGGGACTCGCCCTCCCAGACGTCGTCGGCGCTGTGCTGCCGGCCGTTGACGGTGAGGTTCACGCGCACTGGGCGCCTCCTTCGGTGACGTGGTTGCCGGACCGGTAGGTCTTCCAGGTCCAGCCGAGGGTGCGGCGGGCCATGACGCCCACGGCGTGGCGGCGGTAGGCGGCAGTGCCGCGGACGTCGTCGATCGGGTTGCAGGCACCGGCGGCCAGCTGGCCGAACTGCCGTACCAGGGAGTCGGGCAGGGCACCGCGCGACTCCCACAGCCCGGCCTCGTCGAGCGCGGCGGTGAGGAACTCCTCGGCTGCGGTGGCCCGTACCGGGGTGGGCGCGGCGGAGCCGATGCCGGTGCGCACGGTGCGGTCGGCGGGGTGCAGGGCGATGCCGAACGCGCAGACCGCGATGACCATCGCGTTGCGGGTGCCGACCTTGGAGAACTGCTGCGGCCCGTCGGCCTTGGGCAGGTGCACGGCGCGGATCAGCTCGTCCGGCTCCATGGCGTTGCGCTTGACGCCGACGTAGAAGTCGTCGATGGGGATCATGCGCCGCCCGCGGACGGACTCGACCTCCACCTCGCAGCCGGCGGCGAGCAGCGCCGGGTGGGCGTCACCGGCCGGGGAGGCGGTGCCCAGGTTGCCGCCGACGCCGCCGCGGTTGCGGATCTGCGGTGAGGCGACGGTGTGGGACGCCAGGGCCAGGCCCGGGAGTTCGGCGCGCAGGTGCTCCATGATGCGGCTGTAGGGGACGGACGCGCCGAGCCGGACGGTGTCCTCCCCCACCTCCCATTCGGTGAGGTCGGTGATGCGACCGAGGTCCATGAGGTGTTCGGGACGGCGGTGGTCGAAGTTGATCTCGACCATGACGTCCGTCCCGCCCGCGATCGGCACAGCCGTGGGATGCTCGGCCTTCGCGGCGAGCGCCTCCTCCCAGCTGGCGGGGCGAAGGAAGTCCATGTGCGGCTCTCTCCTACGAGGTCGGTGTCGTGAACGGTCGGCGCTCGGCCGGTGGGTGCACCGGCGGTGACCGGCTGCGGGAAGGGCTCGGCGGTGGAGCGGTGGTGCGGGCGCGGCGGGTGGGCGGAACGGTGGCGTCGCCCCGGGGAGGCGGCTGGGCCGGTCGGTGCGCGGCGGGCCACCCCGGTCGGGGAGAGGCTCCGGCACTTGGCTTGGTTCATGCGCTGTTCACTTGGTGGCCACCAGTGAACGCGCCCCGGCACCACCTGGTGCAGTCACCGAAACCATGAAGCGGTTGGCTGGTCTCCGGGCGCGTCTTGTAGATTCGAACGAAAGGCGGGGGTAGGGACACCTCGCGGTAATCCACTGGACTCCTGAGCACAGATCGGCTGGCAGGTCATGCGGCTGCGCGCACTTTTGGACACCGACTCGCTGGGCCTGCGTCTGCTCGGCGGCGAGGACGAGCTCGACCGCACCGTGCGCGGCGTGATGACCACCGACCTGCGGGACCCCAGCCGCTACCTCTCCGGCGGGGAGCTGGTCCTCACCGGGCTGGCCTGGCGCCGCTCCCCCGCGGACTCCGAGCCGTTCGTGCGCATCCTGGCGTCGGCGGGCGTGGCCGGGCTCGCGGCGGGCGAGGCGGAGCTCGGCTCGGTCCCGCAGGATCTGGTCGAGGCCTGCGCCCAGCACCGGCTGCCGCTGTTCTCCGTGGTGGAGGACGTCTCCTTCGCCTCGGTGACCGAGTACGTGGTGCGCCGCGTCTCCGGGGAGCGGGCGGGCGACCTGGCGGCCGTGGTCGACCGGCACCGCCGGCTGATGACACCGGGGCCCGCCGGCGGCCCCGAGGTGGTGCTCGACCTCCTGCACACCGACCTCGACCTGCGGGCCTGGGTCCTCTCCCCCACCGGCCGCCATGTGGCGGGCGCGGCGGCGCCCGGCAGCGCCGACGCGCTTCCCCCGCAGGTCCGCGGGGTGCTGGCCGGGGAGCACCTGGCCGCCTCGCGGTCGGGGCGCCGGGGGCCGCACCGGGTGGTCACCGAGGGCCGGGTGTTCTCCCTCTTCGCTGTGCGCAGCGACGGCCGGGCGGCCGGCCGGGAGCGCCCGCTGGCCCGGTTGTCTGAGTGGCTGCTCGCGGTGGAGGCGGACGCCGGGGACTGGCCCGCGCCCCGCGTCGACCTGGTGGAGGGCGTCACCCAGCTGATCGCGGTGGAGCGGGAGCGGCGGGAGGGCGCCCGGGCGGTGCGGCGGCGGCTGGCGGGCGAGGTGCTGGAGCTGGTGCAGGCCGCGGCCCCGCCGGCGGAGATCGCCGCGCGGCTGCGGGTGACGGCACCGGTGCTGCTGCCCGGGCTGCCCGCCCTTCCCGACTGGCAGCTGGTGGTGGCCAGGGTCGAGCGGGAGGAGGGCGGCGAGGGCGACGACGGGCTGGAGGGGGCGGTGGCCCAGGCCGTGCTGGAGGAGGTCCTCGCCGGCCAGGAGGCCGGTGCCGCGGGCGGCCCGGACCCCTCCGACCGCATCGCCGTCTCCCATTCCGGCGGCGAGGCGGTGGCCCTCGTCCCGCTGCCCCCGTACCAGGAGCCGGCCGGTGCGGCGGAGGAGGACGCGGCGCAGGCGCCGTCCGGGGGCGCCGGGGTGCGGGCGGCCTCCCTGCTGTCGGCGATGGCAGAACCCCTGACCCGGGGCCTCGCGGGTGAGGGCCGGCTGACGGTCGGGGTGAGCGCTCCCGTGCACTCCGCCGAGGGGTTGCGCGGCGCCCTGGAAGAGGCGCGGCACGCCCGGCGGGTGGCGGCGGCCCGCGGCGGCCGGGTGTGCGCCGCCGGCCACGAGGAACTCGCCTCCCACGTGCTGCTCCTTCCGTTCGTCCCGGACGACGTGCGGCGCGCCTTCACCGCCCGGCTGCTGGACCCGCTGCGCGACTACGACCGCCGGCACCGCGCGGAACTCGTCCCGACGCTGGAGGCGTTCCTGGCCAGCGACGGCTCGTGGACCCGGTGCGCCTCCCGGCTCCACCTCCATGTCAACACCCTCCGTTACCGGGTCGGGCGCATTGAGCAGTTGACCGGCCGTGACCTGTCCCGGCTGGAGGACAAGCTGGACTTCTTCCTGGCGCTGCGGATGAGCTGACGGGGCGCCGGGCCCTGGTCCGCGCAGGACGGCGACGGGGCGCCCACCGGGGTCCGCGTCGGCTCCGCCCCGGTCACCGGCCGGCGCCCGGGCCCCTGCACGGCCCGGCCCGGTGCCGGGCGCGGGGAGGCCGTCACCCGTCCGGCGCGCCGGCCACCCGTTTGTGAAAAGTTTCACCCACCCCCTTGGCGCCCGCCCCACTTCGTGCTGAGATGCGCCCACAGCTTCCTGTTCCGGCTCGACGGCGCGCTCGGGGAGGGCCATGTGGCGGAATCCGCCATGCCAGATTCTGGGAAGACCGTGACACCGAACGGTCGGTCACGACGGGCCGCAGAGGCCGCCGCCGGGTCCCGCACCCCGGGCATCCCCGTGCCGGCGCCCCCGCCGGAACCCTGGCCGTCCGAGGCGGTGGCGGAGGGTTCGCTGGGCCGCGCGGTGTGGCGCCTGCGGTCCCGGGGCTGCTGGGACGACGCGGCGGCCCTGCTGGAACCCTTCGCCGGCCGCGACGCCCGGGCCGCGCTGCGCCGCACCGAACTCCTGATCGAGCGCTGCGCCTTCACCGGGCAGGGCTGGGCCGCCGCGGAGGACGCGCTGCGGCAGGCCGAGGCCTTGGCGGGGGACGACGACGAGCGGGGCGGGGCGGCGTGCGAGCGCGGCCACCTGGCGTACACCGCGACCGCGCTGCACGTCCGGGACCGTTCGGACGAGGCCAGCGCCGCACTGGGCCGGGCGGCGGCCCTGCTGGCCCCCACCTCCCGGGGACGCGCCGCCCTGGACTACCGGCGGGGCCTGCTCGCGGAGCAGTCGGCGAGCCCCCAGTCGGCGCGCGCCGCCTTCCGCAGGGCGCACGCCGCTGCCACCACGCACGGCGACGCCCTGCTGCTCTCCAGCACCTGGCGCCACCTGGCGGGGCTGGCGCTGGCCGAGGGCGAGAAGGCCGAGGCGCGCCACGGCTTCTCGGAGTCGCTGCGGCTGCGCGAGGAGCTGGGCTTCGTGGTCGGCATGGCACCGGCACTGGTGGCCCTGGCCGAGGTGGTGCCCGCGGCGGAGGCCGACCGGCTGCGCGCCGAGGCCGCCCGGCTGTTCCGGCTGATGGGTGGGGTCCCCACCTGGTTGGGCGAGGAGTTGCCCTCCTCGCCGGCGCCGGCGGCGTGAGCACCCGGCGCCCGCGGGCGGCCCTCAGACCGGCGTCGGAACCGTGGCCAGGTGGGCGCGGGCGACCCGCTCGGCGGCCGCGGGGTCCCCTGCGGCGAGGGCATCGAGCAGCGCCGTGTGGTGGTGGGCGTGGGAGAGCAGGTCGGCGCGGTGGGTAGGGGGCGCACCGGTGACCGGCCACTGCGAGCGCCGGTGCAACTCGCCGGTGACGCGCAGCAGTTGGCGGTTGCCGGTCAGCTCGACGAGCGCGTGGTGGAAAGCGAGGTCGGCGTGGGCGTAGCCGCTGCGGTCACCGCGGACGGCGGCGTCGATCCCGGCCTCGGCCAGCGGCCGCAGCTCCTCCCAGGTGTCCGGGGGCAGCGTGCGGGCGAGTCGTACCACGGCCGCCACCTCCGTCATGGCGCGGACCTCCAGCAGGTCCGCGAGGTCCTCGGCGCTGTGTGCCGCCACCCGGAAGCCCCGGTTGGGCACCACCTCGACCGCCCCCTCCCCGGCGAGCTGCTGCATCGCCTCGCGGACGGGGGTGGCCGACACCCCGAACCGCTGGCCCAGCGCCGGGGCGGAGTACACCTCACCAGGCGCCAGGTCCCCGCTGACCAGCGCGGCGCGCAGTGCCTCCAGCACCTGACCGCGCACCGAGTGGCGCCGGGGCCGGAACGCCTGCGCCCGCACCTCCGGGGCGCCGGTGCCCCCACCGGCCCACCCGCTCCCGGGCTGCTCCCGCCCACCCTGTTCCACCACGACCTCCTGCTGCCTCGACCAGCACCCTAGGCCGTGTCTTCAAAGTCCCGCCTGCCCGGCGGTGTCTGGCACGCACGCTCGCCGCGTTGTCGGTCGTCAGCGCAGCCCGCTGCGCTTTCCTCCCTCCGCCTTGCGATCGCACGCACCAGACACCGCCGGGCCCGCCCTTCGGGCGAACGACGCTACTTTGAAGACACGACCTAGGTCCTCCCGTCCGGGCCGGATCGGGCGCACCTCCCCCGAACGCCTGAGCCCGGGCCCCCTCCGCAGGCCGCGGCCGGTGACGTCCGCTAAGGTGAGGCTTACCTGCCAACGCGCACGATTCGGTGGTGTCCCGCAATGCCCGCTGCAGTCCTGAGCTCCCCCGCGGTCCGCCGCCGGGCGACGGCCACGCCCGCGTCCCCGTCGGCCCCCACCACGTCACCGCTTGCCGCCGCCTACGCGCGACTGGCCGAGGTCTTCCCCGGGCTCCGGCTGGCCCAGATGGCCAGGGCCCCGCAGGGCGAGGGCTGGGTGACCGGCGCCTCGCTGGCCGCCGGCGGACCCGCGCTGGAGGACTTCGTCGCCGTCGACGCGGCCCAGGCGCTCGCCGACCACGGCAGGCCCGCCCGCCCCGACGTCGCCGCGACGTTCGCGCTGCACCGCTACGCCTGGCCGGCGGCTCTCGCAGTCACGCTCCCCTGGTTCCTGCTGCGCCGGGTGCCGCGTACGTCCCCGCAGCACGTCTCCTTCCACCGCGGGAGCGGGCGGCTGGCGGTGACGGCCAAGGAGTTCGCCTGCCTGCCGGACGACGAGGCGGCCGGCCTGCCGGGCGCTGTCGTGGTCCGCGACGAGGAGGCGCTCCGCGCCGAGGTGCGGTCCGCCGTCGCCACCCAGCTGGAGCCGGTCCTGGCCGCCTTCCGTCCCCTCCTGCGACGCGGCCCGCGCGGCCTGTGGGCGATGGTCACCGACGAGATCGTCGAGGGCCTCTGGTACACCGGCCACCTGCTGGGCGAGGAGGCACGCGCCAAGGCGGAACTGGCCCGGCTGCTGCCGGGCACCGTGCAGCCCTTCGTGGGCGGCCCCGCCTTCCGCACCCTCACCGGCCCGGACGGCGCCGCACTGCCCACCCGCGACCGGGCGAGCTGCTGCATGTACTACACGATGCGCCCCGAGGACACCTGCATCACCTGCCCCCGCACCTGCGACGAGGAGCGGGTGGCCCGTCTGACGGGCGCCGCCTGAGACGTCCTGGGAGCGCCGCTCGGTGGCCGCCGGGCCCCCGCCCCCTTTCCGGGCACGGCCTCAGGCGGGCCGCGTGACCGGGGACCACACGCCCCGCCACTGCTCGGCGCCCCACGCCTCGTACCGTTGCACCTCGGTGAACCCCAGCTTCGCCGCGAGGCGCATCGAGCGGCTGTTGGCGGTCTGGGTGCAGAGCACCACCGGCTCACCCGGGCGCGCCGCGGCGAACCAGCCGAGCACCGCCCGGCACGCCTCGGCGGCGTAGCCGCGTCCCCATGTCTCCGGCAGGAGCAGGTAGCCCAGTTCGGCCTCCCCGGTGTCCGGCAGGACCCCGCTCCGGCGCTCCGGATCGCGCCGGTTGAGTTCGACGGTGCCGATCATCGCTCCGTCGAGTTCGATCACGAAGAGGCCCGGGCGTCGCTCGGGTGTCTCAGGCAGCGCCCGCTCCAATTCCTCGCGTGGTCGCGGTCCGCCCAGGTAGGCGCCCACCTCCGGCGAGGCGAGCAGCTCGACGAAGACCGCACGGTCCCGTGCCTCCGGCTCGCGGAGCACGAGGCGCTCGGTCCGTATCGGGGCCGGCGGCCGGGCGGCGGGCCCGGGTTCAGTCATGGCGGGGAACCTACCGCACGCCGGCCCCGCGCAACCTTCGGGCACCCGGCCCCTCAGTCCCGCTCCCGCAGATACGCCTCCAACGCCGCGGCCCCGGTCAGCATCGCCCGTCCGCGGGCGGTGAGCCGGGCACGCCAGTCGCTCAGTGCGGCCTCCAGCGGCTCCAGACCGCCGGCCGTCCGCACCTGGGCGATCAGCGGGGTGATCTGCTCCAGCAGGTAGCCGCCGCGCCGGAGTTGATGGACCAGCCGGGCATCGCGTACGTCGGCCTCGGTGTAGACGCGGTACCCGGTCAGCGGGTCGCGGCGCGGGCGGACCAGCCCGGCGCGCTCCCAGGTGCGCAGCGTCGCAGGCCGGATGGACAGCTTCTTTGCCAGCGGCCCGATGAACGTCTCGCCGTGACCGGGGACGGCAGCCGGCTCGGACGCCGGACCGCGCTCCAGGTCGCGCAGGGCGCGTTCCACGGCCTGGAGGGTCTGCCGGTCGTCGAGGAGTTGGGCGTGGCTGACGTCGATCAGGCGGAACGCCTCCGGCACCGCCCCCTGGTTGACGGCCTGCATGATCGACGTCGCCCCCTGGTGGCCGTGGCCGGGCACCAGGGCGAGAAACGCCCGGAGAGCTCCTGCGTGCAGCGGGGTGTAGGCGCGGTAGCCGCTCGGGGTGCGCGCGGCCACCGGAAGGATGCCGGCCTCCTCGTAGTTCCGGACGGCCTGGGTGGACAGCCCGTGCCCGCGCGCCAGGTCGATCGGTCTGAGCCGACCACTGCTTTGAAGGTTTTGCCGCATGATGCCGACGTTATCGCGCGAAAGTCTCCACCGGGGCTTCAACGATAGCGTGGAAGGCATGGTTACCGACATCAAGGGCGCCACCCGTACCGTCGAGGCTGCCGCCGTCATGGGGCTGCTCCCGGCGCGGCCCCGGCTGCTGGCCCTGGGCGAACCCACCCATGGCGCCGATACGCTGCTCGACCTGCGCAACGAGCTCTTCCGGCAACTCGTCGAGCAGGAGGGCTACCGGACGATCGCGCTCGAGAGCGACTGCCTGCGGGGCCTGGTCGTGGACGCGTACGTCACCTCCGGCACCGGCACGCTCGAAACGGTCATGGAGCGCGGGTTCAGCCACGGCTGGGGCGCCTTCGAGGCCAACCGCGAGCTCGTGCGCTGGATGCGCGCCCACAACGACGGCCGGCCCACCTCCGAGCAGCTCCGCTTCGCCGGCTTCGACGGCCCGTTGGAGATCACCGCCGCCGCGAGCCCCCGCCAGGCCCTCACCGCACTCCACGGCTACCTCGCGGCCCGGGTGGACGCGGACCTGCTGCCCTGCACCGCCGCGACCCTGGAGCGCCTGCTCGGCACCGACGAGCGGTGGACCGACCCCGCCGCGATGACGGACCCGGCCCGGTCCGTGGGGCGGTCGACCGAGGCCGGGGAGTTGCGGCTGATCGCCGACGACCTGGTGACGCTGCTCGACACGCAGGCGCCGCTGCTCGCGGCGGCCTCGCGGGAGGACTGGGACCGGGCGTGCCTGTTCGGGCGCACCGCGGCCGGCCTGCTGCGCTACCACCACTGGATGGCCGACCCCTCACCTGCCCGGATGACGCGGCTGTGCGCCCAGCGGGACGTGATGATGGCCCACAACCTCCTTGCCGCAGCCGCGCGGGGGCCGGCACTCGTCCACGCCCACAACTCCCATCTGCAGCGGGAGCAGAGCACGATGCAGACGTGGGAGGGGCCGGTGCGGTGGTGGAGCGCCGGTGCGCTGGTCAGTGCCCGGCTCGGCCGGGAGTACGCCTTCGTGGCCACCGCGCTCGGGACGCTGCGGCACCAGGGGGTGGACGTCCCGCCCCCGGACTCCGTCGAGGGGCTGCTGTACGCGCTCGGGGCGGACCGCTGCGTCGTCGACGCCCCGCGGCTGGTCACCGCTCTCGGTGACGTGCGCCTCGCACCCCGCACGTCCCCGTGGTTCGGTTACGCCCCGCTCGATCCGGCTCACCTGGCGGAGAGCGACGGCCTCGTGTTCGTCAGGGATGCCCTGGGGAGCCAGCCGCGATGAAACGACTCAAGATCCACGGTCAGCCGGCCTCCGGCGGAAGGACGTACGGACGCCGCAAGCCGCGCCCCCAGCCGCGACCGACGACCCCAACCTGGCTACCAATCTGAGCAGTTGACCACTTCGCCGACCCCGCGCACGCCTCTTGTCGCGCGGAACGGCGCCCTCCTACAGTGGCTCGCGGGGATCGGGTGCCACCCGGCCTACGACCTGAATCGTTCCAGGTTCACTCCGTCCCCGGCCCGCAGTCACCCCCGGCCCGAAGGCTCCGCCGACTGCTTCGGCGGGGCCTCTGGCGAGGGACGTGCGCCCCCCGTGCGGGCAGTTCCCGCCACCCACCACGGACGGCGGTCGACTCGACCCTCGGGAGACGCAGGATGCACCCCTCGACCAGCAACGGATTACCGAAGGCCGGCTCAGCACCGGCGCGGGCGGGGAGGCGGACGCGCAGGCGCCTCGTCCCGCTCGCGGCCCTCGGCGCCCTCGCCCTCGGCGGCACCGCCCTCGTCCCCGCCGCGCCGGCCGCCCCCGTGCCCGGGTCCGCGGTGCGGGCGGCCGCCCGTACGTCCACCGCCTCGGCCGGGCACCTGGACCGGGCCCCCGTCAGCGTGCACAGCACCGCGGGCAACCTTGTGACCTGGCGCCACTTCCCCGACGACCCGGCCGGCCTGGCCTTCGACGTGTACCGCTCGGGAACGGCGAGGAAGCTGAACGCCGAACCGCTCACCGCCACCGGCGACTTCTTCGACCGGGGTGCCGCCGCCGAGGCGCGGTACACCGTCCAGCCGGTGACGAACGGCGTCGCGGCGGGCGCGGCCGAGGCGGCGCTGCCGTTCGCCGACGGCTCCATGGACGTGCCGATCTCCCCGCCCCCCGCCGGGGACGGCTACACCTACGAGGCCAACGACGCCTCGGTGGGCGACCTGGACGGCGACGGTTCCCTGGAGTTCGTCCTGAAGTGGCAGCCGACCAACGCCAGGGACAACTCCCAGAGCGGCGTCACCGGCGACACCGTCCTGGACGGGTACAAGCTGGACGGCACCCGGCTGTGGCGCATCGACCTGGGGCGCAACATCCGGTCCGGCGCCCACTACACGCAGTTCCAGGTGTGGGACTACGACGGTGACGGCCGCGCCGAGGTGGCGGTGAAGACGGCGGACGGCACGGTGGACGGCACCGGCAGGGTCATCGGTGACGCCTTTGCCGACCACCGCAACTCCGCCGGCTACGTCCTGGACGGGCCCGAGTACCTGACGGTGTTCGACGGGCGCAGCGGGGCGGCCCTGGACACCGTGGACTACGTGCCGCCCCGGGGCAACGTCGCGAGCTGGGGCGACTCCTACGGCAACCGCGTCGACCGGTTCCTCGCGGCCACCGCGTACGTCGACGGCTCCCACCCCTCGCTGATCGAGGCGCGCGGCTACTACACCCGGACGGTGATCTCGGCCTGGGACTTCACCGGGGGGAAGCTGAAGCGGCGCTGGACCTTCGACACCGACAGCAGCACCAACAAGGGCAAGGGCTACGACGGGCAGGGCAACCACAACCTGGCGGTGGCCGACGTGGACCAGGACGGCCGCGACGAGGTCGTCTACGGCGCCATGGCCGTGGACGACGACGGCTCGGGGCTGTGGACCACCCGGCACGGCCACGGGGACGCCATGCACGTCGGCGACCTGGACCCGTCCCGGCCGGGCCTGGAGGAGTTCAAGGTGGACGAGGACTCCACCCAGCCCTCGTCCTGGATGGCGGACGCGAGGAGCGGCCAGGTCCTGTGGTCCACGCCGGCCAGCGGCGACAACGGGCGGGGCGTCAGCGACGACGTCTGGGCGGGCAGCCCCGGCGCCGAGTCCTGGTCCTCGCACGACGACAGCCTGCGCGATCCCCAGGGCAGGGCACTGGGCCGCCGCAAGCCGAGCAGTGCCAACTTCACGCTCTGGTGGGACGGTGACGCCACCCGTGAACTGCTCGACTCCACGTCGATCACCAAGTACGACCCCGACCGGTCCTCGGACCCCGTGCTGCTGAGCGCGTCCGGGGTGCACTCCGACAACGGCACGAAGGCCACGCCCGCGCTGTCCGGTGACATCCTCGGCGACTGGCGCGAGGAGGTGGTCTGGCCGACCTCGGACAACCGGGCCCTGCGGATCTACTCCACGCCCGACCCGACCGGCCTCGCCCACCCGAGCCTGCTGGCGGACCGCCAGTACCGTGAGGCGCTGGCCTGGCAGAACAGCGGCTACAACCAGCCGCCGCACCCCAGCTTCGCGCTGGGCGCCGGCGGCTGACCCCGCCCCCGGCAGCAGCCCTCCCCCTGCGGGAGGCCCCGCCCCCGCCACCGGGTTCCCGGCGGCGGGGGCGGGGCGTGCGGGCTCCGGTACGGAGGCCGGGGCCGTCGTCATCCGAGCTTTCCGGCCCCGGCACCGCGGTCCACGGCGGCGGCCACCGTCTCCGGCCGGTCGACGTGGGGCCGCAGGACGGGCGTCCAGCCTGCGTCGGCGCCCAGGGTGTCGGAGGGGTTCGCGGCGTTGTAGGCGGCGAGGAGGTCCACCGTCCGGCCGTTGACGAGGTTGTGGTCGGCGGTCAGCGCGGTGCCTCCCCACTTCCTGACCACCCGGGCCGGGTCGACGGTGGCCGGCAGGGTGAAGGCGTTGGCCTCGGCGACGACGTGGGAGTCGACGCCGATGCCGAGGCTGTACTCGTAGTCCTGGCCGGAGCCGACCACGTAGTGGTTGTTGTAGGCGTCGACCTGTCCGAAGCGGACGCGGGGGGCGCGCTCGACGATGCCGCTCACAAGGTTGTGGTGCAGGGTGACGCGGAGCCGGCCGGCGTCGGTGGCGGCGGCACCGTCGCTGTTGCCGAAGAGCAGCGTCTTGTCGTGGTCGGTGAAGGCGTTCCAGGAGAGCGTGACCTGGTCGGCGCCCTTGACGACGTCCAGCTCGCCGTCGTGCTGCTGGTAGAGGCGGTCGTAGTAGGTGGGCTGCGCGGCGTCGGGGCGGCGGCCGTCGGTGAAGGTGTCGTGGTCGACCCAGACGTGGGTGGAGCCCTGGACGACGAGGTTGTCGTACTCGGAGTTCCAGTTGCCGCTGTCGCCGTCGGTGGGGTCCCACTGCGGGAAGCAGTCGTAGGCGTCCTCGAAGGTGAGGTTGCGGACGATGACGTTGTCGACGCCCTTGACCTGGAGGTCGCCGCCGAGGATGCGGGCGTCGCCGCCCACGCCGATGACGGTGGTGTCGGCGGGCACCTTCAGTTCCACGCGGGCGGCCTGGCGGGCGGCGGAGGCGGCCCGGGCGTCCTCCTGGGCACCGCTGGGGAGGCGGTCGCGTCCCCAGGTGGCCGGGTCGTAGGCGGCCAGGTAGGCGTCCCGGCTGTACCCGTCGGTGGCGTAGTCCTCGCAGGTCAGCGGGGAGCCGTCCGCGGCGGTGTTGACGTCGATGGTGCCCTTGACGCGGATGATGCGGGGGCCGCCGCCGGCGGCGAGCGCCGCGGCGAGTGAGGCGCGGTCGGTGACGGTGAAGACGTGGGCGGCGTCGGCGGCTGCGCCACCGGTGGTCCCGGTGCCGGCGGCGGCCCAGCCGTCGCCGGCCGGCAGGGTGGCGCGCGCGGGGTCGGAGACCGGGTGGCGGCCGTGCGCCTGGGCGACGGGCGCGGCCAGGGCGAGCAGCAGGGCGGCGCAGCCGGCGGCTGCGGCCCGGTGGGCGGATCGGTGGACGGGGCGGTGGTGGGCGGGCACGGTACGGCTCCTGTCGGTGGGTCGGGCGGGCGGCCGTGGGCGGGCGGGCAGTGGTGGACGTACGGGGCACCCGGGCGCGCGTTGCGGGGCGCGGGCGCGTTGCGGGGCGGGGGCGGTGGCCGGAGGGCTGTGGGCACCGCCCCCGCACGCGGGCCGGTCAGGCCGGCACAGTGCCTTCGGGCCGGGCGGCCCGGCCGGCGGGGGCCTCCTGGTGCAGCCGGTGCTCCGGGCGGGTGTTGAGGGCACCGTGGTCCGGCAGGGTGGCGGTGGAGTCGCCCGCGGGGTGGTGGACGGGGCCGCGGCGGCGGGTGCCGGGGTGGGCCGCGGCGGCCGCCGGGCGGGAGAGCGGTCGGGCGGGGGCGGCGACCACCGTGCGGCGGGTGGGGCTCACCCGTTCTGCTCCTGCCACTCCTGCTGGGCCTTGTTCAGTTGCCCGGCGAAGGAGTCCAGGAAGTCCTTCGCGCTCTCGCGGCCGAGCAGGACCTTCTGGAAGGCCGGCTCGTTGTCGGCCTTGGAGAGGGTGTTCCAGTCGGGCAGGTAGTAGGGGAGCTCGACGATCCTGGTGCTGCCGCTGCTCAGCGCCTCGGCGGCCAGGCGCGTCGGCTCGGCGCGCTGCACCCAGGCGTCCTGCGCCGCCTCGGTGTTGGCGGGGATGGCGCCGGCCGACTCGTTCCACCGGCTGTTGGAGCGGTGGGACGCGGCGAACTCGATGAACTTCCAGGCGGCGGCCTTGTTGTGGCTGGTGCGGAAGAGGCCGAGTCCGTCGACCGGGTTGGAGACCTGTACCCGGGTGCCGTCGGCGGTGGTCGGGTTGGGCAGGCCGCGGAACTTCCCGGCGCCGAGCGCGGTGACGTGGTCGGTGTAGGAGCCGAGGTTGTGGCTGAGCATGCCGATGTCGCCGCTGTCCCACTGGGCGACCATCTTGGTGAAGTCGTTGTTGACGTCGGCGGCGGGGGTGTCCTTCTTGTACAGGGCGGCGTACTTCTTCAGGGCGGCCACGTTCCTGGGGTCGTTGACGGTGGTCCGCCTGCCCGAGGAGTCCCAGAAGCTGGTGATGCCGCTCTGGCCGTACATGGCGTCCAGCGCCTGGGCTATCGACCCGGCGCCGCCGCGGATGGTGTAGCCGAACCGGTTGTGGGCGCGGTCGGTGAGTTCGGCGGCGGCCCGGTAGAACCTGTCCCAGGTGGTGGGGGCTGGCAGGTGGGCACGGGCGAACAGGTCGGTGCGGTAGTACAGGACGCCGTTGCTCGCGGAGGTGGGGACGGTGAAGAGCTTCTTCTGCCCGCCGGCGGAGCGCACCGAGTCGACCATGGACCGGTTGAGGTGGCCCTTGAGGGAGCTGCCGGCGATCCGGTCGTCGAGGGGCTCCAGCGCGCCCTGGGCGGCGACCCCGGCGAGCATGGCGGCGCCGACACCTCCGACGTCGGGCAGCGCGCCGCCCTGGATGGCGGTGTCGTACTTGGACTGGACGCTCTCGGCGGGCACCCCCACGTACTTGACGTGGATGTCGGGGTGGGCCTTCTCGAAGTCCTGGATGATCTCCTTCCAGACCTCGCGGCGGACGGCGGTGTTGTTGTCCCAGAAGGTGATCTCGCCCTTGCCCGAGCCTTCTTCGCCCTTGCCACCGGCGAGGCCGCTGCCGTCGTCACCGCAGGCGGTGGCGGTCAGGGCGAGGACGGCGGCTAGGGCGAGGGCGGTGGCCGTGCGGCGTCGGCGGATGCGGGTGGTCATGTCGGCTCTCCTTCGCCGGGTCTCGTCCGGATCCGGCTGCGGGTCGGTGGCGGGAGCGGGGTGCGGCGTCGGTTCAGCGGGTGTGCTGCGGGGCCCAGCCGTCGGTGCCGGTGAGGTAGTCGGCGACGGTGTGCCGGGCGGCTTCGGCGTCGGAGAGCTGCGGCCGGTCGGCGTTCACGGCCGCGCCGGGGCCGGAGTTGTGGTATTCGGCGAGCCGGGCGTCGCGCCAGGAGAAGCCGCTCATGTCGGCCCAGGGGGCGGCCTTGACCGCGGCGGGCAGCTCGCTGTCGCGGATGAGGGCCTGCCCCACGGCGTCCGGGTTGCCGCCGGGGTGCCAGGGGCGGCCCAGGTGGAAGGTCCCGGCCGGTGCGTCGCTGGTGATGCGGGAGTCGGTGACGAGGATGCCGTAGGGGTTGCCCTTCCAGGTCGAGGGCGCGGTGACGTAGCCGTTGTTGCTGTTCGAGCCGCGGCTGAGCGCCCGGATCTCGCAGTGGTCCAGGACGGTGGTGGCGCGGCCGTAGAGGAAGTCGACGTCGCCCTCCAGGTAGGAGTCGTGGACGTAGACGCGGCTGACGGCCTGAAGGGCCGGGCTGTCGGTCATCAGCGTGTCCTGGTTGCCGAGGAAGGCCACGTCGTCGAAGACGAGCCGGTCGCCGGTGGTCTTCACCGCCAGCGCCTGCTCGTTTGCGAGGTCGTGGGCGGCTTCGTCGAAGTCGTTGACGAAGGTGAGGTGGCGGGCGGTCACGTCGTCGGCGGCGATCAGCACGGTGGCGCTGCCGCTGGAGCCGCCGTACTCGTTGGGGGTGTCGTGGACGATGACGGTGTCCGAGCGGTCGTTGCCGGTGCCGCGCAGCGTGAGGTGGGGCTTGGTCGCCGGGATGCGGACCTGTTCGCGGTAGGTGCCGGGAGCCACCGCCACGGTCGCCACCGCGCCCTCGGGTGCCGCGTCCACCGCGGCCTGCACCGTGGGGTAGTCGCCGGGCACGTTCAGGACGGTCTCGGCGGCCGGCTGCCGGTGGTGGCCGGCGGCCGGCGCGGCGGCCAGGGCCCCGGGGGCGGGCAGCAGCACGGTGGCGAGTGCGAGTGCGGCGGCCAGGGCCCCCGGCCGGCGGGCGCGCCCGGCGCTCGCTCCGGCACCGGCCGGGCGGGGGTGGTGCGGCGGGTGGTCGGGGACGGTCGGGCGCTCGCGGTGGAAGTGCGGCATTGCGGCTCCTCACGCGGTCACGGGGCGGGGCTGACGGGGCGGCGGGGTGGCGGTCCTCGGGGAGTGCGGCGGCGGGCCCGGGGTGCGGCCGAAGCCGGAGGCGGTGCCGTGGTGGTCCTCGCCGGCGCGCACCACGCTCGGGTCGGACCAGTCGGCGTCCAGCACCGGGTTGCGGTAGGGGGTGGCGCGCGGGGCCACGCCGCCGGGCGCGGGGTGGCGGCTCACCGGGCCACCGCCCGCGAGGCCAGGTCGGCGGCCTCGCGCCGGCCCACGGGTCCGTCGGCCACCACGGTGACCACCCGGCGGGTCAGCCGGGCGCCGGGGGGCAGCGGCAGGCGGGTGGCGGCGGCGAGCGAGGAGCCGACGCCGGGGTACTCGGCGGCCCGTACGAACCACGGGTCCCCGCACGTGGTCTCGTCGCCGGCGGCGAAGACCAGCGACCAGTCGGCGCCGGTGAGCGCCAGCCAGGGTGCGCGGCGGCCGTGGACGGCGTCCTCCCCCGCGGCGTCCGCGGTGAACACTCGGGGCGCCTCGGCGCTCCGGCGGGCGCGCCAGAAGAAGCCGCCGTATCCGGCGCCGGGACGGCCGTTGGTGGCCGGGGAGCCGAGGGAGAGGCGGCTGCCGCAGGTGTTGGTGAGGGTGAAGGCCAGGTCCAGTGCCCAGGCCTGGTCGGTCAGGGGGCGGGCGGTGACCGTGCGCTGCTCGGCGAGGAGTTCCGCGCCGCCCGCCCGCCAGCTCAGCTCCTCGGTGAACGTGTCCGGGCGCAGCGTGGTGAAGCGGGTGTGGTGCTGGACGCCGTGGTCGTCGAGCTCGGTGGGGCCGGCACCGCGGACGAAGGTGCGGCCGCCCCAGAAGTTGTGGTGGCCGACGTCGGGAACGGCGACGCAGACGCCGAGGTGGTGACGGTGGTCGGCGGGCCCCGACTCGGTCACCGCCACTCCGGCCCGGGTGGTGACGGGGTGCAGGTGGGGGCGGGGCACACAGCGGCCGGGGACCCGGGGACGCACCACGAGGGTGGCGACGGTGCGGTCTCCGCAGCGCAGGGCGTGGGAGGCGGGGACAGGCGTCGTCACGAGGGGATCACCTCGCCGGGCAGCGGCCAGGGGGCGCCGAGTTCGGAGAAGAGCCGCAGGTCCTGCGCGGCGGCGGCGACGAGCCGGTCCACGCCGTGGACGACGCGGCGCGGTGCGGCGCCCGGGCCGGAGCCGGGCTCGGTGTGCCAGCTCCCGGTGGGCAGTGCGGTGGGGGCCGGCGCGGTGCGGACCGCCTCGACGACCCGCATGAAGGCGCCGGTGGCCGCCGGGGGCACCAGCAGCGGGATGCCGGTGGTGAGGTGTTCGACCAGGTTGTGGAGCAGGTCGGCCCGGCCGTGGCGGGTCTCGCGCGGCGGGTGGCCGGGGCGGTGGAGGACCACCCGGTCCTGCTTGTACCAGAAGGTGATGCGGCCGGCGGTGCCGTGGACGTGGACGTAGGGCTCGCCGGGTTCCTCGGCGCACAGGGTCGCGGCGACGGTCAGCGGGGGCCCGGTGCGGGGGGTGACGCGTACGCAGGAGGTGTCGTCGGCCTCGATGGCGTTGGCCCGCCACAGCTCGGTGGCGACCTCGGCCACGTCCTGGGCGCGGGTGGTGCCGTGCAGGGCGAGGGCGGTGGCCACGGCGTGCGCCAGCGGGTTGGTCAGCACGCCGTCGACCACGTCCGCGCCGTCCAGCCGGCGGCGGCCCGCCCAGGGCGAGCGCCGGTAGTACGCCTCGTCGCGGGACCAGGCACCGGCCGCGCCGACGCCGGTGACCTCGCCGACGGCGTCGGCGGCGAGGAGCCGGCCGATGGCGGGCAGGGCGTGGGAGCCCAGTGACTGGAACCCGATCTGGCAGGCCACCCCGGCGGCGGCGGTGGCGTCCGCGATGGTGCGGTAGGCGGCCAGGGAGGGTGCGGGCGGCTTCTCCAGCAGCAGGTGGACGCCGTGGCGGGCGGCGGTGAGGGCGAGTTCGGCGTGGGTCGGTATCGGGGTGCAGACGACGGCGACGGCGGCGCCGGTGGCGTCCAGCAGGGCGTCCAGGTCGTGGCTGTGCGGCAGCGGCGCCGGCCACCGCGCGGCCTCGGCCTCGGTGAGGGGGGTGGTGTCGCAGATGCCGGCCAACCGCACCAGGCCGGCGTCCTGGAGGCGGCGGATGTTGGCCAGGTGCCAGCGGCCGTGGCCGTGGGCGCCGACGAGGACGACGGGCAGCGGGGTTCGGGCCCCGGTGGCGGCGCTCATCCCTTCACCGCGCCGGCGCTGAAGCCCGTGATGAGCCACTTCTGGACGTAGGCGAAGACGAGCACCACGGGGACGGCGGCGAGGATGCCGCCCGCGGCGAGGGCGCCGAGGTCCACGCTGTCGGCGCTCATCAGGGTGTTGAGGCCGACGGGGACGGTCTGCTTGTCCTCGTCGCTGAGGAACATCAGGGCGAACAGGAAGTGGTTCCAGGCGTGGACGAAGGCGAAGGAGCCGACGGCGACCAGGCCGGGGCGCAGCAGGGGCAGGACCACCACCCGGAAGGCGCGCATCCGGCCGCAGCCGTCGACCCAGGCGGCCTCCTCCAGGGAGGCGGGAACGTTCTTGACGAAGCCGCTCACCAGCATGACGGAGAGCGGGAGTTGGAAGACCGTCTCGGCCAGGACGACGCCGGCCAGCGAGTTGATCAGATGGAGGCCGGCGAAGATCTGGAAGAGCGGGACCAGCAGCAGGGCGCCGGGCACGAACTGGGAGCAGAGCAGCGCCAGCAGGAACAGGCGCCGGCCGCGGAAGGAGAAGCGGGCCAGCGCGTACCCGCCGGACAGCGCCACGACCGTGGTGAGCACGGTGGTGAACACCCCGACCAGGACGCTGTTGCCGAAGTAGGTGCCGAAGCTGCGCTCGGTCCACACCTGCCCGAAGTGCTCGAAGGTCAGGGGCCAGGGCACCAGCGAGGTGGAGCCGTCGGGGCGCAGCGCGAACAGCAGGATCCAGTAGAACGGGACGAGGGTGAACAGCAGGTAGAGGCCGAGCGGCAGGTAGATCTGCCAGCGGGGCACCTGGTCGAAGGGGCGGCGGCCGCGGCGGGGGCGGGCGTCCGGGCGCCAGGTGGCGACGGGGCCGCGCAGCGCGGGGCGGGTGTCCTCTGCGGTGCTCACTTCTCCTCCTCCTGTCCGCCGAACCTGCTCAGCCGCAGGTAGCCGATGGAGCAGAACAGGAGGATCACGAAGGCCACCGTGGTCAGGGCGGAGGCGTAGCCGAAGTCGTGGGCGTCGACGCCGGTGTTGGCGATGTACAGCGGCAGGGTGGTGGTCTCGCCCGCGGGGCCGCCGCCGGTGAGGGTGTAGAGGAGGTCGACGTTGTTGAACTCCCACACCGCGCGCAGCAGGGTGGAGAGCACGATGGCGTCCCGCAGGTGCGGGAGGGTGATGTGCCGGAACTGGCGCAGCCGTCCGGCGCCGTCCACGCCGGCCGCCTCGTACAGGTCGCGGGGGACGGACTGGAGGTCGGCCAGGAGGAGGATGGCGAAGAACGGCACGCCCCGCCACAGGTCGGCGACGACGGCGGCGGGGAAGACGGTGGCGGTGTCGGAGAGCCACGAGGTGCCGTAGTCGCCCATCCCGAGGTCGGCGAGGTAACGGCTGATGCCGGTCTGGGAGTTGTAGAGCAGCACCCAGATGACGGAGGTGAGGACTCCGGAGACGGCCCACGGTGAGAACACCAGCGCGCGGCCGACGGCCCGGCCGACGAAGGTCTGGTTGACGAGCAGGGCGAGGCCGAGGCCGAGGAGCAGTTGCAGCGCCACCTCGACGAGCACCCACTTGAGGCTGAAGGTCAGGGAGTCCCAGAACTGCGGGTCGGCGGTGAAGGCGTGGGTGAAGTTGCCCAGTCCCGCGAACCCGTTGCGCCAGGGCTTGGTGGGGTTGTAGTCGCGCAGGCTGTAGTAGAAGACGCTGAGCAGGGGGTAGGCGATGAAGGCCAGCATCAGCAGCGCCCCGGGGGCGATGAGCAGGTAGGGCAGCCGGCGGGAGGTGCCGTCGGTGCGTCGCCGCCGGGTGGGCGGGGGTTGCTGCGCCACGGCTGCGGCTTGGGCCATGACTGCTCTCCGTTCTCGGTCGGTGCGCTCGGGCGGGTGCGGTCCCGTCGGCGGACGGCGGGGCGGGCGGGGCGTGGCACCGGTGGGTGCCGGCCGGCCCGGCGTGAGGTCCGGACGTATGGGGGCGGCTTCCCCGGGGGACGTGCCCCGGCCACTCGGACGTCAGGGGTGCACCTCGGCTCCTCCACGGGGTGGACCGGTTCGGGGCGGGTTGAATGTAGGAGGCGGTTCCGGGCTCGTCAACGGGACGTTCGGGGGCCCGAACACCGGGCCGGCGGGCGCCCGCCGGCCCCTTGCCCACAGCCCGCACCGTGACGTTAGGAGTGATCGTCCGGCCGGGCGAGGGGCGCGCGGAATAGTCCACACGGCGCCCCCCATCGTCCACATCGGGCGCCCTAGCATCGTTGCTGAGCCGGCCGCGCGGCCCCCACTCATGCCAAACATGTCAGGTGCATGGCATGAGATTCCGCATGCCCATCCCCCTCACGGACGGAGATCCCCATGCGCAGGACGAGCGCACGGTACGAACTGGTCGGCGCCGCGGTGACCCTGGTGGCCGCTGTGACCTTAGGCGGCGCGGCCGCCGCCGACGCCCGGCCGGCCGCCCCCCGGGCAGCCGCCTCCTCCCCCATCGGCTACGGCGCGGGCACCACCGGAGGTGCGGGCGGCGACACCGTCACCGTCTCCGACGCGGACGCCTTCACCGCGGCCGTCCAGAGCGACGAGCCGCTGACCGTGAAGGTGGCCGGGACCATCAAGTTGGACGACATGACGAAGGTGGCCGGGAACAAGACGGTCGTTGGCGTCGGCACCTCGGGGAAGATCACCGGATCCGGCCTGAACGTCAGCAAGGTCTCCAACGTCATCATCCGCAACCTCACCGTCAGCGGCTCGGACGACGACGACATCAACGTCCAGTACTCCAGCCACGTCTGGATCGACCACAACGACGTCTCCGACGCCTACGACGGCGGCATCGACATCAAGCACGGCTCCGACCTGGTCACCGTCTCCTGGAACCGCATGCACGACCAGGACAAGAACATGCTCCTGGGGCACTCGGACAGCAACGCCTCGGAGGACACCGGGAAGCTGCACGTGACCTACGACCACAACTGGTTCGAGGGCACCACCCAGCGCAACCCGCGGGTCCGGTTCGGCAACCCGGTGCACGTGCTCAACAACTACTTCTCGGACATCGGCTCCTACGGCGTCGCCTCCACCGAGAACGCCGGCGTGCTGGTGGAGGGCAACTACTTCGAGAACACCGAGGACCCCTTCCACCGCGGTGAGGCGGCCTCCGACCCGGGCGCCCTGGCGGCGAGGAACAACTACTTCGTCAACTCCGGCAGCGGTGAGGCCGGCGGCACCGTCGCCGCCATCCCCTACAGCTACACGGCGGACAGCGCCTCCACCGTCAAGTCGCTGGTGACCGCGGGCGCCGGGGTCGGCAAGATCTGACCTGCGACCGGGACCGGCCGGCCCGCCCCGCCCACGCGGGCGCGCGGCCGGTCCCGGCCCGCGGCGGCCCGGCCGCCCGGCGAACCGGTGGTTCACCGGCTCTTGTCCGGGCGGGCGGGCGCCGTTATCGTTCACGGTCCCACGGGAGCCGGGAGGCGGCCCGGAACCGCACCGCACCGGACGGACGAGGCGGCAGATGGCGGACCCCAGCACCGCCCCCGGACGGCAGGGGGCCGCGCAGCCCCCGCACCGCCCCAGGCTGGGCCTGGTCACCGACAACATCCACTTCGGAGTGGGCGTCACCCTGTGGGCCGGGACGGTCGCCGCCGCCGAGCGGGCCGACGCCGACGTGGTGGCCTTCCCCGTCGGCCAGTCCCCCGCCGGGCCCCGCGGCGCCCTGGCCGAACTGCTCGCGGCCGGCGCCCTCGACGGGGTGATCTGCTGGACCTCCACCCTCGGCCTGACGGCCGCCGGCCGCGCCACCGAGGAGCTGCTGCACCGCCTCGGCCCGCTCCCCGTGGTCAGCCTCAACCAGGCCCTGGGCGACCACGAGACGCTGCGCATCGACAGCGACCCGGGCGTGCGCGAGGCCGTCGGCCACCTGGTCGAGGTGCACGGCCGCACCCGCCCCGCCTTCCTGCGCGGCCCCTCCGACAACCCCGTGCCGCTGGACCGCTACCGCGCCTACACCCGCGCCCTCTCCCGCCACCGCATCCCCCTGGACCGCTCCCTGGTCGTCGGCGGCCCGGGGTTCGGCGGCGGCGCGGGGGCGTGGGCGGTCCGGGCCCTCCTCGACGTGCGCGGGCTGCGTCCCGGACGGGACTTCGACGCCCTCGTCGTCTCCAGCGACGTCCTGGCCGCCGACGCGCTGCGCTCCCTGACCGAACGCGGGGTGCGGGTGCCCGAGGACGTCGCGGTGGTCAGCTTCAACGACTCCCCCGAGGCGCGGCTGGCCGACCCGCCGCTCACCTCCGTCTCACTGCCCTTCGCCGACCTCGGGGCACTGGCCGTGGACACCCTGCTCGCCCGGTTGCAGGGGGCGCCGCCGCCGGCGCGGACCGTGGTGCCCGGCCGGCTCGTGGTGCGCCGCTCCTGCGGCTGCCACCCGGCGCTCGCCGCCCGCGGCGGGCAGGTGGCCAGGGGCACGACGGACCGTCCCGCCCCGCCCGGTTGGCCACCGCCGAGGAGTGGACCGGACTCGCTGCGGGCGGTGTTCGCCCGCTGCCCGGCCTCCGCCGACGCCCTTGCCGACGCCTTCCGGGCCGACCTGACGCTGCAACCGTGGGTGCCGCCGGGCGGGTTCCTGCCGCTGCTGGAGAGCGTGGTCGGCCGTGCGGTGCGGACCGGGGAGGACGCCCGCCGCTGGGACGAGGCACTGCTCGCCGTCCGCTCCACGCTGGCCCGGGTGGTGCCGGCCGAACGGCTGCTGTCCGCCGAACGACTGCTGGCCGACGCCCGGTCGGCGGTGGCCGAACGGGACCGGCGGAGGCTGGAGTACGAGCGCTGGGCCGACGAGCAGGACGCCCGCCGGCTGCGTGCCCTGGGGACCGACCTGACCACGGTGGTGGACGTGGACGGCCTGGTGGCGGCGCTGACCCGCCACCTGCCCCGGACCGGGGTGCGCGGCTGCCGCCTGGCGCTCTACCCGCCCGGCACCTCCGGCGGCCCGCCGCTGGTGCACGAGGTGCCGGGCGAGGAGCCGACGGCGCCCACCGCGGCGACACCGCCGCACCCCGGCGCCCTGCTGCCGGACCGCGACCGGCCCGCCGTCACGGTCGCCGAGGACTTCCGGCTGGGCCCGGAGCACCTGGGCTTCGCCCTCTTCGACGTCACCGGCCACCCGGCCGCAGGCCGGCGCGGCGGAGCGTGCCGCGCCCTGGGCGACCAGGTCGGTGCGGCCCTGAAGGGGGTCCGCGGCTACGAGGAGCTGCGCCGGGCCCGGGACGCGGCCGAGCAGGCGAACCGGCTCAAGTCCCGGCTCCTGGACAACGCCACCGACGAACTACGCACCCCCGTCGAGCGCATCCTGCACCACGTCCGGGCGGTGGAGGGCGACGCCGCCTCGGCCGCCCGGCGCGAGGCGGCCCGGCTGCTCGACCTCGTCGACGGACTGCTGGACCTCTCCCGGTCCGAGATCGACGCGCTGGACCTGGACCGTGAGCTGCTCGACCCGCGCCCCCTGCTGGTGACGGCGTTCGAAGCGGCCCGGCAGGGCCACCGGGAGCCGGAGGCGGCACCCGCCGCCGCACCGGCCACCGGCGACGGGGCGCTGCGGGTGCCGTCGAGGCTCCCGGCGATCTGCGGGGACGCGGCCCGGCTGCGGCAGATCCTCCTGCATCTGCTCGCCGCGGCGGCCGGCTCGGACGCGGAGGCGGCGGCCCGCTGCTCCCTGACCGCCGAGGTGCGGCCGCCCGTACTGTCCGTCCGGATCACCGGCCCCGCCCTGCGGCTGCCGGCCGCCGCGCCGAGCGGTACGGACGAGGACCTCTTCGAACCGTTCCTGGCCGAAGCCCCGATGATGCGCTGGGGGCCTGCCGTCGCCCGCCGTCTGGCCGTCCTGCACGGCGGCTCGGTGTCGCTGTGCCGCTGTGCCGGGGCGCCGGCCTTCCGCCTCGACCTGCCGCTGCCCACGCCCGCCGAACCGAGCTGCCACACCCTTGCCGGCGGCGGCCGGCCGCTGCTCGCGGTGGGCGCCGAGGTGCCGGCAGAGGTCGCCGAGGTCGGGCGCGCCCAGGGCCTGGCCGTGCACCGGCTGCGGCCGGAGGAGGACCCGGCGCCGCTGCTGGACGGGGCGCCGCCCTCCGCCGTCGCCTGGGACGCCGCAGGACCGGTGCCGCAGCCCTGGACCGTGCTGCACCGGCTGGTCGGCCGACCCGCCTACCGGCACACGCCGTTCCTGCTGTACGGGCCGGTGTCCGGAGCCGGGCTGGCACAGGCCGTGGAGCGGCTGCGCCCGCCACCGGACCTGGCCCGTCCGGTGGTGGTCGCGCTGGGGCGGGAGGCGGAGCGGGAGCGGATGCGCCGGCTGGTGGCGGCGGCGCTGCCCGCCCGCGTGGTGCGCACCGTCTCCGACGGCGCCGGCGCGACCGACCTGGTCGGCGCGGAGGAGCCCGGCCTCCTGGTGGTGGGCAGGGAACTGCCGGGCGCACCGGGCTTCGACGTGGTGGAGCGGCTGTACGCCGGGGCCCGGCCCGACCGCCCGGCGGTGCCGGTGCTGATGGTCAGCAGCCGCGGCTTCACGGCCGAGGACGCCCGGCGCGCGGACGCCTACCCGGCGCTGGTGCTGCTGGGGCTCGGCATCCTCTCCGACCAGGAGCTGAGCGGACTGGTCGCGGCCATGGTCCGGGAGCACGGTGAGGCGGCCACGCACCGCGCCCACGACCCGGTGCGGCACGCCCTGGTGTACCTGGAGCGGCACTACCGGCAGCAGGTCTCCCGCGGCCAGATCGCGCGGGCGGTGGGCGTGAGCGAACACCACCTCGGCCGGCTCTTCCACCGCAGGCTCGGGGTGACGCTCTGGGAGTACCTGACCCGGCTGCGGGTGCAGCGGGCCAAGGAACGGCTGCGGGAGAGCGACGACAGCGTCCAGGCCGTGGCGCGCGCCGTCGGCTTCCAGGACCGGGCGTACTTCAGCCGGGTGTTCCGCAAGGTGACGGGGGTCGCGCCGCACGTGTACCGGCGCGCCTCCTGAGGCGCGTCGCGCCGCCGCGGACACCGGCCTACCGGTCCTCGTCCCGCCCGAACCTGAGGTAGGCCAGGAGTCCGAAGACGTTCCCGAACGCGCAGAGGGCGAGCCAGACCTGCGGGGTCAGGTTCCGCGTGCCGGGGTGCCGGGCGATGTCGGCCATGCAGCAGACGGCGGGGAGGAGGGCGATCAGCGGCACGATCGCGAGCCACGGGGTGGACGGGTCGGGACTGAGGGCGTCGGCCGTCGTCATGCGGGGGCCCGGCCTGGCGCGGGCGGTGCCCAGTTCACGGGGTCTCGGGTGGGACGACGAAGACCCCGGCGACCTTCTCGTCGGCGTCGAAGGCGACTCGGGCCTTCATCTCGCCCGCCTCGTACCGCAGGGGGATGTCGACGACCGTGAAGTCCCCGACCCGCCGGACGAACGGCTCCCCCTCGGCGAAGCCCTCATAGGCGCCGACGAGGCCGGCGACGGTGGCCATACCGCTGTCGCGCACCTCGTCGGTGAAGGCCTCCAGGACCTGGTCGTTGAAGGACGGCCTGGCCTCGTCCATGCGGCCCTCCAGTACCGCGGTGACGATGTCGGCGGCGCGTTCCGCGGCGTCGGCCATGTGCACCGTCTTGTCCATGGGTTCTCCCGTCCGGGGGTCGATGGGCTTGCCGAACCGCTGGAAGGCGGCCTGGCGGGTGACTCCCAGCAGGTCCCCGATCTCCTGCCAGGTGTGGCCGGCGTCCCGGCACTGCTGCACGCTCAGCCTGAGGACCTGCTCGGCCAGGCCGTCGACGTCCCGCGAGCGCCGGACCAGGGCCAGGTAGTCGGGCGGCGAGAGCGGGTCGCCGATCGCCTGTGCCAGGTCCGCGGCGCGTTCGGCCAGCAGAACACTCAGTGCGCTCAGGGTCCTCGGTGCGTCAGCCACACGTAAACGATGCCTTTACAACCTCGCCGCGTCAAGGTTTCCTTGACAGGCCTTTCGGGCGCCGGAGCTGCGGGCGCCCCTGCCTCACTCCGCGGCGAGCAGCGCGCTCAGGGCGCTCGCCTGGGTGCGCCAGTCACGGACGTTGGGGTGGTCGGTGGAGGACTGGCCGGACCAGCGGACGCCGAGCCGGTTGAGGGAGTCGCGGTCCTTGGTCCACACGGCCTCCGCCTGGCGGGTGGCGAAGTCCCGGTAGGCGCCACCGGTGACGCTGTCGAGGTCCTGGAGATAGCGCAGGAAGACGCCCTTGAACTGCTTGGCGTTGTCGTCGCAAGTAGCGGTGGGCCGGTCGCAGGACTCGGTGAGGACGCCGTCGGTGGTCAGCTGGGGCGAGGCGAGGGCCGCGTCGGCGAGGTGACGGGTGGTGGCCAGGACGCTGTCGTCCCTGGTGGCGCGCCAGACCTCGACGCCGGCGCCGATCGCCAGGCCCTGGTTGTAACTCCACACCGTCTGGCCGTTGTTGGTGCAGGAGGAGGTCAGTCCGTCGTTGACCAGCCCGGAGGAGTTGATCAGGCCGGAGGAGGTGAACCAGTTCCAGCCGGTGCGCGCCCGGTCCAGCCACTGGGTGTCGCCGGGGATGCGGTTGTGGAGCTCCGCCGCGATGCGCAGGTAGAGACCGCTGGTGACCGCGTTCTTGTAGGTGCGTTCGCGGTCCCACCACACTCCGCCCCCGCAGGTGCCGGTGTCCCAGTAGCCCTGGACGTAGTCGGCGATGGTGCGGGCCTCGTCGAGGTAGGCGGTGTCGCCGGTGAGGTCGTAGGCGTCGATCCAGGCCAGCGCCCACCACTCGGAGTCGTCGGTGGCCCGGCTGATGAAGTCGCCCTCGATCGGGTCGGAGCTGCGGGCGCCGGCCGGGAAGGCCGCCTTGTTGACGTCGAAGGTGCGGCGGACGATCCAGGAGTAGCGGGTGTCGCCGGTCTGCCGCATGTAGTCCACGACGGTGGCCAGGGCCACGGCGGAGTTCCACCAGCTGGAGTCCCAGTAGGCGGTGTCCGGGTCGTAGGACCACATCAGGGCGTCGGCGGCCGCGGCGCTGCGGGAGGTGGCGGGCCGGGCCCAGGAGGTGCAGCTGCCGTTCTGCCCTGTCACCGCACGCCCGCAGGCCCGCACCGCGCCGCCGTAGAGCAGCCCCCGGGCGTCGTCGGTGGCGTACTCGCCGGTGGTGGCGGAGGCCGCGCCGGCGGGGACGGCGGTGCGGCCCAGCGAGGAGCCGTCGGGCCAACTGGTGCCGGCGTCCCAGGAGCGGTCCAGCCAGACCTCGTCCCCGGGTGCGCCCTGGGCGAGCGTGGCCCAGGCCATGCCGTCGCCGTCGACGTGGAGGGCGATCTCCCGCCCCTGGAGCGTCGTCGCGGGCACGGGCCGGGTGTCGCCCCGGCCGGTTCCCGCCGCGGCCCCGTCGCAGCGGGCGCCGCACACCTTGGGGTAGGCCCACTGGGTGCAGGCGACCCCCTGGGCGTCACCGCAGGCCCGCAGCAGGGCCCGGCGGTGGTGGGCGGGGTCGTAGAGGTTGTACATGAGGGTGCGCGTACCGGTCCAGGTGGCGGGCACGGACGCCTTGCCCAGCAGGCCCTCCCAGGTGGTGCCGCCGTCCCAGGAGCGGTCCAGCCACACCGCCTCACCGGTCGCCGCGTCGTCGATGCTGGCCCAGCCCATGCCGTCGGCGTCCGAGACGTGCAGGCGGATGCTCGCGCCGTTCTCGGTGACGGTGGGTACGGGGAAGCCTTCCTGCCCGGCCCGGGAGGGGTCGAGGGTGTCGCAGTGGAGGGAGCAGACGGTGGCGGCGGTGGCGCGGGGGCGCGTCGCGGCCCCGGCGGGAGCGGCCACCGCCAGCAGCAGGGCGACGGCGACGCCCAGGGCGAGCAGGACTCTTCGGTTCCGCAACGGTCAGCTCCCGTCGTCCCGAGGTGGCCCGCGTGGCGCACGCCCCGGTGGCTCCTCGGGCGGGTCGCTGCGGTGTCCCCGGCATTGAGACACCGTTGTCATGTCCCGTCAATCCCGCGCGCGCGACATGACGGGACGGACGACGGGACCGCCGACCGGGCGGGCGGGGGCCACCGCGGTGGGGCGGGACGCCGTTGCGGTGCCCACCACCGCGCGTCGGCGTCCCGGGCGGCTCACCAGGTGTCGACGAAACCACGGCGGCCGGGCTCGGGGGGCTCGTCCTGCCGGTGGCCGTCGAGCGCGGCGAGGACGAAGGCCCGGGAGTCGGCCGGGTCGATGACGGCGTCGATCTCCAGCGCCTCGGCGGCGTTGACGGCCTTGCCCTGCTCGTGGAGTCCGGCGACCTTCGCGGCGAAGAGGCGGTCCCGCTCGGCGGGGTCGGCGACGGCCGCGAGCTCCTTGCGGTAGCCGAGCCGCACCGCGCCCTCCAGCCCCATTCCACCGAACTCGCCGGTCGGCCAGGCCGCGGTGGCCAGCGGCGCCCGGGTGGAGCCGCCCATCATCGCCATGGCGCCCAGTCCGTACGCCTTGCGCAGCACCAGCGCCACCAGCGGCACCCGCAGGTGCGCCCCGGCCACGAACAGCCGGGAGAAGTGGCGGACGGTGGCGGTGCGTTCGCTGTCGGGGCCGACCATGAAGCCGGGGGTGTCGCACAGCGAGAGGACGGGCAGGCCGAAGGCGTCGCAGAGCTGGAGGAAGCGCGCGGCCTTGTCGGCGGCGTCCCGGTCGACGGCGCCGCCGAGATGGCCGGGGTTGTTGGCGACCAGGCCCAGCGGGCGGCCCTCGATGCGGACCAGGGCGGTGTGCACCCCGACGCCGAACTCCGGGCGCAGCGCGAGGACCGAGCCGGTGTCGGCGATCCCCTCGATCGCGTGGCGGACGTCGTAGGCGCGCCGTCGGTTCCCGGGGACGACGTGCCGCAGCCGGCGTGGGTCGGGGGCCTGCCAGTCGGCCTGCGGCCCCTGGAAGTAGCCGAGGTAGCGGCGGGCGGTGGCGACGGCCGCCGCCTCGTCGGGCACCGCCACGTCCACCACGCCGTTGGGCACCTGCACCGAGAGCGGGCCGACCTCCTCGGGCCGGTAGCTGCCCAGGCCACCGCCCTCGATCATCGCCGGACCTCCCATGCCGATGGTCGCCTCCGGCGTGGCGATCACCACGTCGCAGCAGCCCAGCAGCGCGGCGTTGCCGGCGAAACAGCGGCCGGAGGCGATGCCCACCAGCGGCACCCGGCCGCTGAGTCGCGCCATCGAGCGGAAGGTGGTGACGTCGAGTCCGGCCACCGAGGTGGTGTCGGTGTCCCCCGGCCGGCCGCCGCCGCCCTCGGCGAACAGCACGACGGGGAGGCGGCGTTGCGCTGCCAGGTGCAGCATGCGGTCGGTCTTGCGGTGGTTGTTCAGTCCCTGCGTGCCGGCCAGGACGGTGTAGTCGTAGGACATCGCGACGACCGCCCGGCCGTCCACCCTGCCGGTCCCGGTGACCATGCCGTCCGCGGGCGTGTCGCGCCGCAGCTCCGCCAGCGGGCGGCGGCGGCGCTGGGCGGCGACGGCCAGCGCCCCGAACTCGGTGAAGCTGCCTTCGTCACACAGGTCGGCGAGGTTCTCGCGGGCGGTACGCCGCCCGGCGCGGTGGCGGCGCTCGACCGCCTCGACCCGGTGGGCGTCGAGACCGGCCGCGTGACGGTCGAGCACCTCGGCCAGGTCGGGCCGCACGGTGTCGAGGTCGACCTCCGTGACCGTGTCCTGGACGCCGGACTCGTCGCCGGTGAGGGTGAGTTCGGCCAGCAGACGGCCCTCGCTGACATTCTCCCCGACCCGGACGCACACCTCGCGCACGACCGCGGCGGCCGGTGCGGTCACCGGGTGCTCCATCTTCATGGCCTCCAGCACGAACAGCTGGTGTCCGGCGGGCACTTCCTGTCCGACCGCCACGTCGACGCCGACGACCGTGGCGGCGGTGGGCGCGGTGATCCGGCCCCCGGCCCCGGGACCCGGCGGCGGCTCGGCGGGGGCCCAGGTGGCGAGGCGGTCCTCGACGAAGTGGGTGGTGACCTGGGCGGCGGTGAACGCCGGGTCGTTCAGGACGGCCGTCAGCAGGCCGATGCCGGTGGCGACACCCTCGACCGTGCACTCGGCCAGGGCCCGCAGGGCGCGGGTGCGGAGCGCGTCCAGGCCGCCGGAGGGCGCGTGGGCGACGATCTTGGCGAGCAGCGGGTCGTAGTGGGTACCGATCTCGCTGCCCGTCCGCACGGCGGTGTCCACCCGTATGCCGGGACCACTGGGCGGCTCGAACCGGGTGAGCCGCCCCCCGGCGGGCCGCACCGTTCCGTCGGCCTGCGTCGTCTCGGCGTTGACGCGTGCCTGGAGGGCGTGGCCGCGCGGTGGCGGCGGGGGCCCGTCGAGCCCGAGCGCGGACAGCGAGTCGCCCAGGGCCAGCCGGAGTTGGGTGGCGACCAGGTCGACGCCGGTGACCTCCTCGGTGACGGTGTGCTCCACCTGCAGACGGGGGTTGGCCTCCAGGAAGTGGCACCTCTCGCCGCGGACCAGGAACTCAAAGGTCCCCACGCCCGCGTACCGGACGGCGCGGGCCATCCGCAGGGCGTGGTCCAGCAGCCTCTGGCGCACCCCGGGGTCCAGGTCGGGCGCGGGCGCGATCTCCACGAGCTTCTGGCGGCGGCGCTGGACACTGCAGTCGCGCTCCCACAGGTGGGAGACGGCCCCCGTGCCGTCACCGAGCACCTGCACCTCGATGTGACGGGCCCCGGTGACCAACTCCTCGACGTAGAGGGCGTCTTCGCCGGTCGCGGCCCTCGCCTCCGCGGCGCACCGCTCCCAGGCCGCCTCCAGCGCCCCGGGATCGCCCACCGGCCGGGTCCCCCGGCCACCACCACCGGAGAGCGCCTTGACCATGACCGCGCCGCCCGGGCCGAGACCTGCCAGGAAGGCGTGCGCCTCCTCCCGGCTCGTCGGCCCGCGGGTGCCGGGGAGGACGGGCACGCCGAGTTCGGCGGCCAGCGCCCGGGCGCGGGTCTTGTCCCCGAAGAGCTCCAGGGTCTCGGGGGACGGTCCGACGAAGGTGAGGTCCGCCTCGGCGCAGCGCCGGGCCAGGTCCGCGCTCTCGCTCAGGAAGCCGTAGCCGGGGTGGAGCAGGGTGCAGCCGGTGGCGAGGGCCGCGGAGACCAGGGCGTCGGCGTCCAGGTAGGCGGCGGCGCCCGTGCCGGGCAGGGCCACGGCCTCGTCGGCCCGCTCGACGTGGACGGCGTCCGCCTCGTCGGCGGTGTGGACGGCGACGGCGCGCAGTCCCGTCTCGGCGGCGGCGCGGGCCACCCGCACGGCCACCTCACCGCGGTTGGCGATCAGGACGGCGCTCACGCCCATGGGCTCCTCCGATGACGGGTGCGGGGCGGCTCCCTCGACGGATGCCGGCTTCGTCATGCTCATTGACACTGACGTCAACGTCAATATGCTCGCCCCCGTGACACGCACCGGGCGGGCCTGGACCACGCGCACCGCCCGCGACCGCAGCGAGACGGCGGTACGCGGGCGCCTCCTGGACGCGGCCGAGGAGGTCTTCGC
The DNA here is from genome assembly GCF_042733155.1 of Streptomyces sp. NPDC059740. Classification (NCBI taxonomy): domain Bacteria; kingdom Bacillati; phylum Actinomycetota; class Actinomycetes; order Kitasatosporales; family Streptomycetaceae; genus Streptomyces; species Streptomyces sp. NPDC059740. The sequence goes on from NZ_JBHWGP010000018.1 coordinate 91,979, forward strand.
GCGGCTGGGGTACGGCTCCGCGACGGTCGCCGGCATCGCCGCGGGCGCGGGCCTCTCACGCGCCGGCTTCTACGTGTACTTCGCCTCCAAGGAGGAGGTGTTCGCGGTGCTGGCGGCTCGCACCCGGGACGACTTCCTGGCGGCACAGGACGTGCCGGGGGTGGACACCGCGGACGTGCGGGCGGTCGCACGGGCGTCCACCGCAGCCTTCGTCACCGCCTACGCCGCGCACCTTCCGCTGCTGCGGCTGGTGGAGCAGCAGGCACAGCACGACGCGGAGCTGGCCGCGGTGTGGGAGGAGATCCAGGAGCGTCCGGTACGCCGTGCCGCGCGCTGGATCCGCCGGCTGCGGGACGCCGGGACGATCCGCCCCGTGGCCGAACCGCTGGCCGTGGCACGGGCGGTGGGCGGCATGAGCGTCCAGTTCGCCCGTCTGGTGGCCGCCGACCCGGCCGCGCACGAGGGGGCGGTCCGGGACGTCACCGCCATGTACCTCCACCTGCTGGGGGTGGAGCCGACACCGTGAGGAGTGGGAGCCGCACATGAGCGCACGTCACACACCGGACCTGCTGGAGGAGCACCTCGCCGACCTGCGCGTGCGCTGGTCGAGGGCGCGGGAGGGCCGTCAGCCGTCCCGCACCGGGACCCCCGCGACACCGCTGCCGGCCCTGATCGGCCACTGGGCCCGGGTCAGCCCCTCCAGGCCCGCCCTCGTCACCGGTCGCGGCACTCTCACCTACCGCGAACTGGACGAGCGGGTGGCCGCCTTGGCCGGGTGGCTGGACTCCCGCGGGGTGCGCCCGGGCGACCGGGTGGCGGTGCTGCTGCCGGGCGGCGAACGCTTCGTGGTGGCGATGCTCGCGGTCCTGCGGCTGGGCGCGGTGCACGTGCCGGTGAACCCGATGTTCCGCAGCGCCGAACTCCGCCACGAACTGCGGGACTCGGGAGCCTGCATGGTCGTCACCGACGACGCCCTGGCCCCCGGGGTGACCCGGGTGCGGGCGGACACCGGGGTGCGGGAGGTGCTGGCCGACGAGGAGTGGCCGGCCGCCCTGGCCCACCCGCCGCACCCCCGCGTCGCCGACGACCTCGACGCCCCGGCCGCCCTCAACTACACGGGAGGCACGACCGGCCTGCCCAAGGGCTGCGTCCACACCCAGCGCCACATGCTGTACACGGCAGCCGCGATAGCTGCCGGACGCGGACCGAAGCCGGTGGTCGAGCAGATGGTGGCGCTGTGCTACCTGCCGCTGTTCTGGATAGCCGGGGAGAACCTCGGCATCCTCGCGCCCCTGGTCAGCGGGGGAACCAGCGTGCTGCTGGAGCGGTGGGACGCACGCGCGGTGCTGCGGGCACTGGTCGAGCACCGGGTGACCACCATGGCGGGCACGGTGGAGAACTACCTCGAACTGCTGGCTCTCCTGGAGGGCGAGCCGGGCCCTGCCCTCCCCCACCCCGGCCTCGCCTCCTTCACCGCACCCCTGGCCGTCTCCTTCGTCCGCCGGCTGACCCCCGAGGTGCGGGCCCGGTGGCGGCAGGCCGCCGGTGCGCACAGTGTGCTGCGTGAGGCCTCGTACGGCATGACCGAGACGCACACCAGCAACACCAACACCCTGGGGTTCCAGCAGGGTGACGCCGACCTCGCGCCCGGCTCGACCTACTGCGGCCTGCCGGTGCCCGGAACCGAGGTCGTGGTGGTGGACCCCGCGACGGGCCGCCCCCGCCCCCTGGGGGAGAGCGGCGAGATCCTCCTCCGCGGGCCGTCGGTGATGTCCGGCTACTGGCAGGCTCCGAAGGCCACCGCGGGCGCGTTGCGCGGGGGCTGGCTGCACACCGGCGACACCGGACGGCTGGACCAGGACGGTGCCCTGTACTACCTGGGGCGCAGCAAGGACATGATCAAGGTCAAGGGGATGAGCGTCTTCCCCTCGGAGGTGGAGGCGCTGCTCGGCCACCATCCCGAGGTACTGGCCGCCGCCGTGGTCGCGGTCGAGGACAGCGAGAGCGGGCAGCGGCCTTATGCCTTCGTGCGCCCCAGGCCCGGCACCCGTCCCACGGCCGCGTCGGTGGAGGAGTGGGCGCGCGGGGCGATGGCTCCGTACAAGGTCCCCCGGGTCGAGGTGCTGCCCGAACTGCCGTTGACGGACACCGGGAAGGTCCGGAAGACGGAGTTGGTGCGGCGCGCCCAGGAGCGGGCGACCGAGTCCGCGTGACGGTGGGGGGCGTGGCGGTTGGTGCGGCCGGCGGGCCGGCTGTCCGCTTCCCGCCGGGCCATCCCTCCCCCTCCCTCGCGCACCGGTGGAACCGGGTCCTCGTCCCGCGTGCCGGCGGGAGGAGATCGAGCAGCGTGGCGGGACTGGCAGACCCCCGTCCTCACCGGCACGGCCTCCCGTGCGGGCCGGGCCGACCGGGGGCGGAGACCCGCAGGTGGGGCCCCAAAGGCCCGGCGGCAGCCGGCGTCGCAGCTCCTCGGACCGGCGGGGTGGAGACGGCTCGCCGGGTGCGCTATAGTTGATCTTGAGCGCGCCGCCGGGACTCCGGTGACGTCCCTCGCGTCGGTGGTCCAAGGAAGGACGCCCCGCTTCCTGCGGGGAGGTGCAGGTGCAAGGCCTGCCCGGCGCTCCCCATGACTCTGCCCCCGTCGCTTCCGGCGGGGGCAGAGCCTTTTGCCGGTCCGGAGCCCGATGCGGTCAGCCGCCCCTGGTGCGGGGTGGGTCAGCCCTCATCGCCTTCGAGGAGGGCGCGGCGGGCCGCCCGCCGTGCCGCGTGGCGCTCCCGGCGGTTGCCGGCCTTCACCATCTCCTGCCGTTCCTTGACGCAGGCGCGGACGTTGCACCCCGAACAGCAGGTGCGGCCCAGCAGCAGCATCCCCGGGTCCTCCCACCGGCAGCGGGTGGGGGTCTCCTCACCCGTCGGCTTCGGCGGCAGGTCGCAGGTGCCGTAGCGGTGGTCGTGGACCGGCTGGGGGTCATGTTCCGCGTGGCGCACCCACAACGGCTTCGTCCTGTCCGTACGGGACATCTCGTTCCCTTCGGAACCGCCGCCCCCAGCCCCGGGCCTTCCGGGCGGGCGGCCGGGTTCGCCACTTCACGGCGACACGCTCCTTCCGCTGTCCACTGCCTGCTGCCCGCGCGCCGGCCGCCGGGCCCGGGCGCTCCCGCGGTGCGGGTGCGCCGGTAACCCACCCCCGTCATCCAGGGTTCCGCGGTCGCGACGAGCATCCCGTCGTGAACCAACTCCGTTACGCCGGGCAGCCTTTCAGGCTATCGGTGGGGATGAGTCAGGAGCAAGAGGGCAGTCGGCGTCCGTGGTCCGGCGCGAGTGGGCGCCGCTCCCGCCGGCCCCACGGGCTGCGACGCAGCCCCGCAGGGCCCATGCGGACCCGGAGCCCCGGGAGACGGTGGGCAAGCTGCTGCTGGAGCCCTGGCACGCGGGCCGCCCGGCCCCGTGCGGCGACGGTGACGGCACCTCGACCCCGGCGTATCGCAGGCGTCGGCGTGGGGCGGGCCGGAGCGGGCTCCGGCCCGGTCAGCCGAGTCGGGCGAAGAGGTGGTGGGCGTGGTCGGTGATGCCGGCGGCGGACACCGGACGGCCGTGGGACGCGGCTGCCTCCGAGCCGGACACCGTGCGGGTCCGCCAGCCCAGAGCGGTCAGGAGGTCGGCGGGGCCCGGCCGGGCGTCGGTGTGGAGCAGCTCGGTGAGTTCGAGCCCCATCTCGGCTGCGGGCTGTTCGAGCCTGGGGTCGGCCAGCACGTCCGCCAGGTCGGTGAGGTACTCGGCCGCCAGATGGCTGCCCGGCGCCGAGAGGCGGTGCGTCTCCTGGAACAGGCGCTGCTCGGCACCGGCCGGCAGGTAGGGCAGCAGCCCCTCGGCCAGCCAGGCGGTCGGCCGGGACGGGTCGAACCCGGCGGCGGTCAGTGCCCGCGCCCAGTCCTCCCGCAGGTCGGCGGGGACCGGGCGGCGGTCGCACCGCGGTTGCGCGCCGGCCTGCCGCAACACCTCGCGCTTGAAGGAGAGCACCCTCGGCTGGTCGATCTCGTAGACCACCGTCCCGGCCGGCCAGTCGAGGCGGAACGCCCGGGTGTCCAGCCCTGCGGCGAGGATGACCGCCTGGGTGATGCCCTCCTTGCCGGCGCGCAGGAAGTGGTCGTCGAAGGCGCGGGTGCGCACCGCGGCGTAGTCGACCATCTCCGCCCAGGCCCCCGCGGTCGCCGTGGCCCCGTCGACCTCCCTGGACGTGGTGGGCATCGGTACGGGGGACTCGGCCGCGGTGACGAAGGAGGCGGCCCAGGGGTCCTCGACGAGCGGTGCGGGGCGGGACGTCTCCACGGCTCTGGCGGCGGCCACCGCCAGGGCCGTGATGCCCACCCCCGTCACGATGTCCCACTGCCCGTCCGTACTCACCGGCACCTCCGAGGTAAGCGCCGCGCCGGCTCCTCGTCGAGCCGGGCATCGGCCGTTGGGCATGGTAGGCACGATGCCGCTGCGCCACCAGGGGGCGGGCGGGACGGTGGCGGACCGGTCCCGGCCCCGCCGCGGCGGGGGCCCCGCACCCTGGGAGGATGGGCGGCGACCCGAAGTCCACGGACCCGGAAGGTGCTGACACGGTGAAGTGCGCCCTGGTGACCTGCAACCCGGTGGAGGCGGCCGGATGACCGCGAGCGAAGAGACCGTCCTCGTGCACACCGCGGGCCGGGCCGGCCACCTCACCCTCAACCGCCCCCGGGCGCTGAACGCCCTCACCCACGAGATGGTGCGCCTCCTGGACCGGGCACTCACCGCCTGGGAGGACGACCCCGGTGTCGAGACGGTCGTCCTGACCGGTGCCGGCGAGCGCGGGCTGTGCGCGGGAGGTGACATCCGCGCCATCCACGACGACGCCCGCGACGGGGACGGGAGGGCCTCGGCCGCCTTCTGGCGTGACGAGTACCGGCTCAACGCCCGCATCGCGCGTTACCCCAAGCCGTACGTGGCCGTCATGGACGGCATTGTGATGGGCGGGGGCGTCGGCGTCTCCGCGCACGGCGGCGTCCGGATCGTCACCGAGCGGTCGCGGATCGCCATGCCGGAGACGGGCATCGGCTTCGTCCCCGACGTCGGCGGCACGTACCTGCTGTCCCGGACGCCCGGCGAACTGGGCACCCACCTCGCCCTCACCGGCACGCACGTCGGCGCAGCGGACGCCCTGGCCTGCGGACTGGCGGACCACCACGTCCCCTCGGCGTCCCTGCCCCGCCTGGTCGCGGACCTCGCCGGGGCGCCGGCCGCCGAGGTCGTCGCCAGGTACGCCCAGCAGCCCGAGCCGGGTGAACTCGCGGGCCGCCGGCGGTGGATCGACGCCTGCTACGCCGCGGACACGGTGGAGGAGATCGTCGAGTCGCTGCTCGCCTCGGGCGAACCCGAGGCGAAGGAGGCCGCCGAGACGCTGCTCAGCAGGTCGCCGACGGCGCTGAAGGTCACCCTGGCGGCACTTCGACGGGCACGGCGCCTTGAGTCCCTGGAGCAGGTCCTGGTGCAGGAGTACCGGGTCTCGTGTGCGGCCTCGGCGGCTGCGGACCTGGTGGAGGGGGTGCGTGCCCAGATCATCGACAAGGACCGCCGTCCCCGCTGGTCGCCCGCCGACCTCGCCGAGGTCACCGACGCCGAGGTCGAGCGGCACTTCGCACCCCTGGGGAGGGACGACCTCCACTTCGGCTGAGCGCCGGCCCGCGGCACCGGAGGGAGCGCGGGGCGGGTGCGGCCGGACTCCCGGACGTGGACGGGGCCGGTGTCGCGGACAGAAGGTGGCCAACCGTGTGCATGTGGCGACGGTGGCGCCGGGCTCCCCGGGTCAGAGCCGCGCCCCGCCCTCGAAACGGGTGATATCCGGCACTCGGGTGCAGGAGGCGGGAAGCCATGGAGGATCATAGGTAGATGTAGAAACCAATCACCTGTGGCGAGAGGTCCCCCATGCCCCATATCACCGTCGACTACTCGCCGCAGCTGACCGAGGTCTTCGACCGGGCGGCGCTGGTACGGGAGCTCCATCCGGTGGTGCGGGAGACGACGGCCACGGCCGGGGTGTGCAAGACCTTCTTCCGCCCCGCCGCCGAGACCTACGTGGGGGAGGCCGACGCGGGCCGGCCGGCGTTCGTGCACGTCGAGATCGGGCTGCTGCCCGGGCGCACCGACGCCCTCAAGCAGCAGCTCTCCGAGGACGTGCTGACGCTGCTGGAGAAGCACCTGCACACCGGCGCCGGGGCGGAGGTGGTCACCTCGGTGGAGGTGCGCGACCTCACCAGCGCCTACCGGCTGCGGCACGCCGGCGGCTCCCGCTGAGCCTCGCGCCCCGGGGCAGCGCCCTCGGCGCGTCCCGCCGCCCCACCGCCCGTCACAGGTGGGTCGGGGCGAACATCTCCAGCCGGGCCGGGAGGACCACCACGTGCGGGCCCGGTGCGGCGAAGGCCGCGGCCAGGTCCTCCGCCAGGCGCTCCGCGGTGGTGCGGGTCGCCGGCACCCCGAAGGCCTGGGCCAGCGCGACGAAGTCGGGACGCGCCAGCTCCGTGGCCGTGGCCTCGCCGTACGCCTGAGTCATGTACGAGCGCAGGATGCCGTAGCCGCCGTCGTCGACCACCAGCCAGGTCACCGGCAGGTCGTGCTGGCGCAGCGTGGCCAGCTCCGCGAGGGAGTACATCGCCCCGCCGTCGCCGGAGACGGCCAGCACCCCTCCCGCCTCGCCCCGTTCGGCGCGGGCCGCCGCGACGCCCAGTGCCGCCGGCAGGCCGTAGCCGAGGCCGCCGGCGCCCTGCGCCGAGTTCATCGCGCCCGGGGTGCGGGCGTCGAACGCCGACCAGGCCCAGTACGCCAGGACGGTCATGTCCCAGCAGCTCGGTGCGGTGTCGGGCAGAGCCGTCCGCACTGCCTGGAGCACCTGCCGCTCCAGTTGCAGTCCCTGGGCGTCCAGCCGTGCCCGCACCCGCTCCAGCAGGAGGGCGGTCACCCGGGCCGCCGCCTTCGGGTCACCGGCCCAGCCGTCCCCGCCGCCCGCGCCCCTCGGTGCTGCGGGGAGGTGCGTCAGCAGCGCCGCGAGTGCCTCACGGGCGTCCGCGTGCACCCCGAGCGCCGGGTGGTTGGCTTCCAGCTTCCCGGCGTCCGCCTCGATCTGCACGATCCGGCCGCGGGGCCGGAAGGTGTGGTAGTTGGAGGAGAGTTCGCCCAGCCCCGAGCCCACGACCAGCAGGACGTCGGCCTCCCCCAGCAGGTCGGTGGTGTGGCGGTCCTCCAGCCAGGACTGCAGGGACAGCGGGTGGGTCCACGGGAAGGCGCCCTTGCCGCCGAAGGTGGTGGCGACCGGTGCCGACAGCTGCTCGGCCAGGGCCAGCAGCTCCGCCTCGGCGCCCGCGCGCACCACGCCGCCGCCGGCCAGCACCACCGGGCGGCGGGCCGACGCCAGCCGCCGGGCCGCCTCCGCCACCACCTCGGGGCGGGGCGTCGGCGTCCGGGGCGCCACCGGCAACGCGGTGACCACCGGCGCGTCCACCGGCTCGCTCAGCACGTCCTGCGGGATCTCCAGCCAGACCGGGCCGTGCGGGACGCCCAGTGCCGACTCCCAGGCGGCGGCGAGCGCGGAGGGGATCTGCGAGGCGGTGCGCGCGGTGTGCACCGACTTCACCACCTGGCGGAACGAGGCGCTCTGGTCGGTGAGTTCGTGCAGGTAGCCGTGGCGTCCCTGGTCCAGCCCGGCGCGCGGCACCTGGCTGCCGACGGCGACCACCGCAGCCGAGGCGGCCGCCGCCTCCTGGAGCGCCGCGAGGGTCGTCAGCGCGCCCGGTCCGGTGGAGACCATCAGCGCAGCCGCGCCGCGCGTCGCCCTCGCGTAACCGTCCGCCGCGAACCCCGCGTTGTTCTCCACCCGCAGGCCCACGTAGCGCAGGTCGGAGCGGCGCAGGGCGTCGAACATGCCCAGCGCGTGCTGGCCGGGGAGGCCGAAGACGGTCCGCGCGCCGAGTGCCGCCAGCGACTCCACCACCAGGTCGCCCCCGGTCCGGACGGTCGTGGCGGGGGCCGGCTGCGCGGCGAGGCGGCGGGAGTCGTCGGCCTGCGCGGCGTCGGGGGGAGTCATCTGGCGGCACCTTTCGGTCAGGTTCGGGGGCGTTGCGGTGGGTGGGTGCGGTGGCTCAGGCGTGGCTGTGCGCCACCGCCTCCGGTCCGTCGGCGCCCGTCCCGGGCTGCCCGGCGAGGCGGGCGCGCCAGGCGGCCAGGACGGCCGCGTCGGTGGGGCGGGTGCACAGGCTCACCACGACGTAGCCCACGACGGACACGCCGAGCCCGCAGTAGATCGGCTCGTTGGCGAGCGGCCCCAGGACCGCCATCAGGGTCAGCACCGTCAGCCCGCCCGCGGCCATGGACACCATGGCGCCCGCGGCCGTGCCCCGACGCCACACCAGCCCTGCCAGCACCGGCACCAGCAGTCCGCCGACCAGCAGGTTGTACGCCACGGTCAGCGCCTCCACCACGTCGTGCACCAGGATGGCAAGGACGATCACCGCGGCGCCCATCACGAGGATGAACAGGCGGTTGCCGCGCACCTCGTCCTCCTCCCCGCCGGTGGTGCCCTTCGCGGCGGCGCGGCCGGGGAGGCGGGAGCGCAGCCGGGACCAGATGTCGTTGTTGGCCACCGTCGCGCAGGCGATCAGCGCCCCCGAGGAGGTCGACATCACCGCGGACAGCGCCGCCGCCAGCACCAGGCCCCGTACGCCCACCGGCAGGGTGCCCTGCACGATCGTGGCGAACGCGTCGTCGGCGCTGCCCAGCGACGGGTAGAGCACCTTGGCCGCCGTGCCGATGACGGCGCCCCCGATCGCGTAGACCAGGCAGTAGCTGCCGGCCACGGTGCCCGCGCCGCGCGCCACCCGGTCGCTGCGAGCGGTGAAGACCCGCTGCCAGATGTCCTGCCCGATGAGCATGCCGAAGGAGTAGATCAGCACGTAGGTGAAGACGGTCTGCCCGCCGATGCTCAGGGGCGAGAAGTAGCCGCCGGGCAGCCGGTCGGCCATCGCCGCGAAGCCGCCCGCCTTGACCACCGCGATCGGCAGGAGCAGCAGCAGGACGCCGATGGTCTTCACCACGAACTGCACCATGTCGGTGAGGGTGATGGACCACATGCCGCCCAGCGTCGAGTAGGCGACGACGATGACGCCGCCGAGCACGATGGCGAGCGTGCGGTCGGTGCCGAAGAGCACGTCGAAGATGGTGGCGTAGGCGATGGTTGAGGTCACCGCCAGCATCAGCGTGTACCCCCACATCACCACCCCGGAGATCACACCGGCCGCCCCGCCGTAGCGCAGGTCCAGCATCTCGGAGACGGTGTAGACCCGCAGCCGCGCGATGCGGGCGGAGAAGAACACGCTGAGCGCCAGCAGCCCCAGCCCGATGGTGATCACCATCCAGGCCCCGGAGAGGCCGTAGCGGTAGCCCAGGCCCACCCCGCCGATCGTGGAGGCGCCGCCCAGCACGATCGCCGCCATGGTGCCCGAGTACATCGCGGGCCCCAGCCGCCGGCCGGCCACCAGGAAGTCGGCCCGGGACCGGGCCCGGCGCATGCCCCACCAGCCGATGCCCAGCATCCCCACCAGGTAGAGCACGATCACCGCGTAGTCGACAGCCATGGGCCATCCTTCCCGCCGGCCGCTCGGCGGGACGAGGGCGGCGTCATCAGGGGTCGGGGGCAACGCGTGGACGTGCGGGGTCCGTGACGGGCCGGGCCACCGGTTGCGATGGGCCGGCCCCGGAGGTCGACCCTAGGTGTGGCCGAGCAGGCCGAAGAAGTGTACGTTTCCGCCAGTTCACCGCCCGTTCCTGGAGGGTTCGCACATGCTCGGCGACCGGCCTGCGAGCCGCGACCGCACCACCGGCCCCGGCGACCCGCTCGACGACCCCGGGGTGCCGCTGGCCGACCTCCTCGCCCACCCCGGGCTGGGACTGCGCCAGGTCGCCGGCCCGCGGCGGGACGTGGCGGTGCGGCGGGTGCACACCTCGGAGATGTCCGACCCCGAGCCCTACCTCCTGGGCGGCGAACTGCTGCTGACCGCCGGGCTGCACCTCCCGGCCCCCGCCGGCCGGGAGGCCGCCCTGCACGGGTACGTGCGCAGCACCCTCGCCGCGGGGGCCGCGGTCCTCGGCTTCGGCGTCGCCCCCGTCCACGAGGAGGTGCCGCCGGCGCTGGTGGAGGCGTGCGACCGCTACGGGCTGCCGCTGCTGGAGGTACCGCGCGGGACACCTTTCGTCGCCGTGGAGAGCGCGGTGTGGCAGGCGCTCACCGCGGCCCGGCACCGGCAGCTGGTGCGGCTGGGCGAGGCGCAGCGTGCACTCGCCTCCGCCGCCGCCGGCGCGGACCCCGTCACCGCCGTGCTGCGCGCCCTCGCCCGCCACCTCGGCGGCTGGGCGGCGCTGTGCGAGGCGGGCGGCCGGGAGATCGCCGGCGCGGGGACCCCTCCCGGTCCCCGCGTCAGGGAGGGGCTGCGACGGCTGCGGGACGTGGTCGCCACCGGCGGTCCGGCCTCCGCGGGGGACACCAGCGACGGCGCCCAGCTCGCCGCCTACGCCGTCGGCGGCCAGGCCCGCGCCGTCCTCCTGATCGCCGCGGCCGACCCGCACCGCCACGCACCGACCGTGGCGGGGCTCGCCTCCGTCCTGCTCTCCCTCCTGGTGCGGCGGCCTGCTGCCCGCGTCGAGCCGGCGCACGCGGCGGCCCTGGTGCGCCTGCTGCTCGGCGCGGCACCGGACGAAGCGGTGGAACCGCTGGGCGGGAGGCGGTGGCGGGTGGTCCGGGCCAGGGGCCGCGGGGACCGCGAGGGCGGCCCGGCGGAGTTCGGGGAGGTGCTCGGCAGCGCCCTGGTGGAGGAACTGGCCGCGGGTGCGCCCTCGGACGCGACGGTCCGCGCGATCCTGCCCGCCGGGGTTCCCGTGGCGCAGGTGCCGGGCTGGGTGCTCGGCGTCAGCGAGGCCGTCCCCGCCGCGGGCCTCGCCACCGCCGACCGGGACGCCGACCGGGCGCTGCGCCGCGCGGTCGCCACCGCGAGGCCGCTGGTGCGCACCCGTCCCGTGCCGCCGGGCGGGGTCGGTGCGCTGGTGCCGCCCGAAGCGGCCAGGGAGCGGGCGGCGGCCCAGCTCGCGCCCCTGGCCGGACGTCCCGAGCTGGCCCCCACGCTCCGCGTCTGGCTCTCGCTGCACGGCAGTTGGGACCGCACCGCCACGGCCCTGGGGGTCCACCGCAACACCGTGCGGCAGCGCCTCTCGCGCATCGCGACACTGCTCGATGCGGACGTGGACGACCCCGACGTGCGCACCGAACTCTGGCTGGCGCTGCGCCATGCCGAGGGGTGAGGCGGGTGCCGGTCCCGTGAGCCGCTGTGGCCGGACGGCCCTGCGGCCGCGTCCTCCTCCCGGTCGGCTCGGCCCCGAGCAGCCCCTGCCCGCCGTGCGTACCGACGTCACCCGGCAGGAATGATCAAACGATGCTGCCCGCCGAGTCCCGGCCCCGGTCCCCCGCCCCCACCGGCACGGTGGCCCCTGCTCCCGGCCCGTCCACGCGGCAGCGGACCGACCAGCAGCCGGGCACCGGCTCCCAGGGGTACTCCCGGTCGGTCATCGCGGTGGCTTCGCCCCCGACTCCGTCGCCGCTGTCCACCACCGGCCCGTCGACCCGGCCGAGCGGGCTTGGAAGACACTGCCTAGGTGTGCGACGAAGTGCCCGCCGGCTCCGGCGTGGTGGGGGTCTGCGCTCCGGCTGCTGCCAGGCGTGCCGCTCGGGTGCGCGGGCCGAAGAGGGTGAGGGCTGCGGCGCCCAGCAGCCAGGTGGCGGCGATGAAGAGGAAGACGCTGTGGTAGCCGGTGTGGTCGTAGAGGGCGGCGATGACCAGCGGGCCGGCGGCGTTGGAGAGGCGCCCCAGGCCGTAGGAGACGCCGGTGCCCAGGGAGCGGCCGCGGGTGTCGAACAGCTCCGGCGAGTAGGCGTAGCCGAGGGCGGTGTAGCCGCGCTCGAAGAGGTTGACGAGGAAGCCGAAGACGACGATGAGGAGCGGCTGGAAGGTGAGGCCGTAGAGCAGGCCGCACACGGCGATGACGACGCCGAACGCGACCAGGCACCACTTGCGTTCGAACCGGTCGGTGACCAGCGAGGCCAGGTAGGAGCCGAGCGGGGCCCCGACCGTGGTGAGGGCGACGTAGAAGATGGACTTCTCGACGCCGAAGCCCTCCTTGGCCAGAAGGGTGGGGGCCCAGCTGGAGTAGCCGAAGAAGCCGATGGTCTGCGTCACCCACACCACCGTGAGCAGGAGGGTGGGGGCCAGGTACTTCTTCTTCAGCAGCAGCCGGAGCGGCGCCCTGGTCTGCGAGGCCTCGTCGACGGGCGGGGCGGGCTCGGGGAGCGGGCCCTTCTCCGCGCGGACCCGCTCCTCGATCTGCCGCAGCAGGGCGTCGGCCTTCGCGTGCTCTCCCCTGCTCTCGTGCCAGCGGGGCGACTCCTTGAGGTGCCGGGTGAACAGGACGAGGAGAATGCCGAGCGCACCCCACAGGTAGACCAGCCGCCACGACCAGTCGGTGAGCGGGACGACGGCGCTGGCGATGAGGTTGGTGACCGGTGTGCCGCAGATGCCGATGGTGATGGCGTAGGCCTGGTACTTGCCGCGGGCGGCCGAGGGGTACAACTCGCTCACGTAGATGACGGCGACCACGGTCATCGCGGACAGGCCCGCGGAGGTGAGGACGCGGAACACCCCGAGGGAGACGATGTCCCAGGAGAAGACGGCCGCGAAGGAGAAGACGCCGAACGCCAGGGTGGTCAGCACCAGGGCCCTCTTGCGACCCCACCGGTCGGCGGTCCAGCTCGCCGCCACCGACCCGAGGAACATGCCGACGAACGACAGCGAGGTCACGTACGCGACCTGGTCGACGGTGACGCCCCAGAGGTCCACCAGCCGGGGCGCGGTGGTCGCGAAGCTGTTGATGTCCGCGAACTCGAAGAAGTAGGCGAAGGAGACGGCCAGCAGGGTGACCTTGTGGAAGCGTGAGACCGGGAGCCGGTCGAGTCGGTGGGCCGCGTTGGAGTGCTGCATGAGGACGCCTTTGTCGGAAGCAGTGGTGCGAGGGCGGGTCGCCTTCCCGGGGCCGGGGTGCGGGGGCGGTCGGTGGTGGGCCGGGGCGGGGCCGTCTCGCGCGGCCCCGCCCGCGGGCGGTGTCAGAGCTGTTCGCCGGGCCAGTACAGCCGCATCGGGTTGGCCACCAGCAGCCGGTGCTGCTGCGCGGCGGTGACGGCCACCCGGGGCACCTGGTCGACCAGGAGGCCGTCGTCGGGCATGTGGTCGGTGAGGTTGGGGTGGGGCCAGTCGGTGCCCCAGAGCACCGACTCGGGGAACTCCTCGACGACGCGCCGGGCGAAGGGCACGACGTCGGTGTACGGGTGGCGCTCACCGTCGAGCGCCGCCGGCCCGCTGACGGAGAGCCGCTCCGGGCAGCTCACCTTCACCCAGACCTCGCCGCGGTCGACGAAGCGCAGGAAGCGGGTGAACTCCGGCCCGTCGGGCGAGTCCGTCACGTCCGGCCGGCCCATGTGGTCGACCACCGGCGGGACGGGCAGCGAGGTGAAGAAGTCCGCCAGCTCCGCCAGGTCGGCGGCCTCGAAGTAGACGACGACGTGCCAGCCCAGCGGGGCGATCCGCTTCGCCAGGGCCGCCAGGGCGTCCTTGGGGGCGGCGTCGACGAGCCGCTTGAGGAAGTTGAACCGGATGCCCCGCACGCCTGCGTCGTCGAGCCTGCGCAGCTCGGCGTCGGTGACGTCCGGACGTACCGTGGCGACGCCGCGCGCCCGGCCCTGCGAGGCCGCCACCGCGTCGAGCATGGCGCTGTTGTCCGCGCCGTGGCAGGTCGCCTGGACGATGACGTTGCGGCTCACGCCCAGGTGGTCGCGGAGGGCGAAGAGCTCGTCCCGGCCGGCGTCGCAGGGGGTGTACTTGCGTTCCGGGGCGTAGGGGAAGCGCGCACCGGGGCCGAAGACGTGGCAGTGCGCGTCGACGGTTCCGGGTGGGAGCGTGAAGGCGGGCCGGGACGGGTTCGCGTACCAGTCGAGCCAGCCGGGGGTCTTGGTGAAGGGTGCGGGGGTGGTGGGCGGGGTGGGGCTCACGGTGCTCTCCTGGGGGGCCGCCGGGGGTGGGGCTGCTCGGGGGCTCAGCGGCCCTGCCTGCGCAGCAGCGCGTCCAGGCGTGGGTAGACGGCGCGGGCGTGGTGCTCCTGGATGCCGGCCAGGTCGGCGGCGGAGAGCTGCGCGTGCTCGACGTAGCGGCGGGTGTCGTCGAAGTGGTGGCCGGTGCACGGGTCCACGGAGCGGACGGCGCCGATCATCTCCGAGGCGAAGAGGATGTTCCGCTTCGGTACGACGTCGAGCAGGAGGTCGATGCCGGGCTGGTGGTAGACGCAGGTGTCGAAGTAGACGTTGCCGAGCACGTGCTCCTCCAGCGGCGGCTTCCCCAGGGCGGCCGCCAGCCCGCGGAAACGGCCCCAGTGGTAGGGGACGGCGCCGCCGCCGTGCGGGATGACCAGGCGCAGGTCGGGGAAGTCGGCGAACAGGTCGCCCTGGACGAGCTGCATGAACACCGTGGTGTCGGCGTTGAGGTAGTGCGCGCCGGTGGTGTGGAAGGCGGGGTTGACGCTGGTGCTCACGTGGACCATCGCCGGCACGTCGTACTCGACGAGCTTCTCGTACAGCGGGTACCAGGAGCGGTCGGTCAGCGGTGGCGCGGTCCAGTGGCCGCCTGAGGGGTCGGGGTTGAGGTTGACGGCTACGGCGCCCAGTTCCTCGACGCACCGGGTGAGTTCGGGCAGGCAGGTGGCGGGGTCGACGCCCGGGGACTGCGGGAGCATGGCCGCGGGGACGAACCGGTCCGGGTAGAGCGAACTGACGCGGTGGCAGAGGTCGTTGCAGAGCGCGGCCCACTGCGAGGAGGTCGCGAAGTCCCCGACGTGGTGTGCCATGAACGAGGCACGGGGTGAGAAGACGGTGAGGTCGATGCCCCGTTCGTCCATCATCCGCAGCTGGTTGTCCTCGATGCTGCGCCGCAGCTCGTCCTCACTGATGTGCAGGTCGGCGGGGTCGGGGGCGGCGGCCGGGTCGGCCAGGGCCGCCGTCTGCCGTTCCCGCCACGCCGCGAGCGCCGGTGGTGCGGTGGTGTAGTGGCCGTGGCAGTCGATGATCATCGCTGTTCCTTCTCGGGTGTCGCGGCGGGGGGGGAGCGCCGACCGGTCGGAGACCCGGCGTGGCCGGCCGTCGCGGTCGGCGGGGTCCTCCGGGTCTCAGCGATCCAGGCCAAGCTAACCGTCAACAGGATTGTTGACAATATTCTTGATGAAAAAGTCGGCCTTCTTGCGAACACTGCGGGCCGAGGTCGTCAGAGTGCTTGCTTGCCGGTGAAGGCCCGGCACCCGCGCGGACGGCGCCGGCGACCGGGACCGGGAGAGGGGGAAGGCATGGCGGAGCGTCCGGTGACCGGGCCGGTCGGGGCGGCTCGCGGTCCGGAAGGCCGTGCGGCAGGCGCTGACCTCGGGAGATCTCGTCCCCGGCCAGCGCCTCGTCGAGCAGGAGCTCTCCGAGACCTACCGCACCACCCGCAGCGCCGTCCGGGAGGCCCTGCCGGAGCTGGCGGCCGAGGGCCTGGTCGAGCTCGTCCCGCGGCGCCGCGCCCGGGTACGCGTCGTCTCCGTGGCGGAGGCCGTCCAGATCACCGAGTGCCGGGCTTCCCTGGAGGGGCTGTGCGCCCGTCGGGCCGCCGTGCAGGCCACGGACGAGCAGCGCGCGGTCCTGCGCGGCCTGGGCGCCCGGATGCGGGAAGCCGTCGCGGGTTGGCGGCCTGGAGACCTACTCGGCCCTCAACCGCCGGCTGCACGACTACGTCGCCGAGGTGAGCGGCCAGCAGGTCACCCGGGAGCTGCTGGACCGGCTGAACGCCCGGACGGTCCGCCACCAGTTCCGGCTGGCCCTGCGGCCGGGCCGCCCCGCCCAGTCACTCCCCCAGCACCTGGCGCTGATCGACGCCGTCGTCACCGGCGACCCGGCAGCCGCCGAGGCCGCCGCCCACGCTCATCTGGAGAGCGTCATCGAGCAGCTACAGGCCGGCCCGCCCGTACCGGGCCCGGCGTGACGCAGCGGCCCCCGCCGCCTCACCGCGCCGCGGCCGCCACCACGCCGCCCGCGAGGCCCGCCCGGATGCCCCACCGCCCGCCTCCCGGCGCGGCCGCCGGCACGGGCGGCCCGCCCGTCACGGGTAGTACGGGGTGTAGGTGACCGAGGAGACCTTGAGGTACCGGGCACCGTCGGCGGTGGCCCAGGTCGAGGAGTCCGGGTTACCCGGCCAGTCCCCGCCGACCGCCGTGTCGACGATGAAGTGCATGCCGACGCCGGGCCCGGTGGTGTACCACTTGGTCCCCGTGAAGTTGCCGTCCACCGCGAAGTCGATGTGGTCGGGCCACCAGGTGAACGAGTAGGTGTGGAAGGCGTTGGTCCACGCCCCGGGGTTGTCCACGGCCCACTGGGTCTGGGCGTTGGAGGTGTCGTGGAAGGTCTGGTAGGCGGTCCCGGGGCGGGATCCGACGATCTCCGCCGCGTCCATCTCGGGCAGCCAGGGGTTGAGGTAGGCCCCCCACACGGCGGGCAGCAGGCCCTGACCGTTCGGCATGCTGGCGGTGAAGCTGTAGGTGCCGTAGCCGTAGAGGGCTTTCGACTCCACACGGCCCGACTTGTACACCCCGCCGCCCGCGTCGTAGGTCTTGATCACCAGTGTGTCGCCCTCGTACCAGACGCAGTCCGGGGTGTAGGTCTCCAGCTCGTTGTTGGCCGTCCACCTGCCGCTGACGACGTTCCACGAGGTGACGCTCTGCGGGGACCCCCAGGAGGCGGCCTGCGCGGGCGGCTGCACCAGGAGCAGCGCCAGGAAGGCCGTCAGGACGGTGCCGAGGACCCGGGACGGTCTGAGGCGTGCAGTGGGCATCGCGACTCCCTTGCGCCGGCGGGCGAAATCTTAGGAGAGGTTCTCCGTGACCGGGGTGCACCGCCGGACTGTAAGTGCGTGTTCGGTACCTGACAAGGTGCGCCGCGGACATCGCCCTCCCGCTTTCCGGCCGTGAAGACGGCGCACCGGCCGGCCCCCCGGCCGGGCCCTGCCGGGTGAGGCCGGCCCCGCGGTGCCGCTCCGGAGCCGCACCGCTCGACGTCTGCGTCCTCCGTCGGCCGGGCCAGGTGCGTCAGGTCGCCTTCGGCGTACGGCTGCGGAACACCGCGGGGCCGGTCGGCCGGAAGCCGTCCGGACCGCCCACCGCCGGACGGGGACAGCACCCCGCGCACGGGGCGGTGCCTCCGACACCGAGGGCCGCCCTCGTCACCTCGCGCGCCGCGCTACCCGCCGGCACCCGCCAGCAGGGCGTCGAGCCGGGGGAAGTTCCGTGCGAGGGGGTCGCCGGTGAAGTCCCCGACCCAGCCGTCCTCCCGCTCGAAGAAGCGCACCGCGCAGAAGTCGGGACGCGGCCCCATGTCGAACCAGTGGGTCGTCCCCGCCGGCACCGACAACAGGTCCCCCGCCTCGCACACCACCGCGTACACCTTCTGCCGGACGTGCAGGTAGAAGCAGCCGACCCCGTGGGCGAAGAACCGGACCTCGTCCTCCACGTGCCGGTGCTCCTCCAGGAAGGTCCCGCGCGCCTGGGCCGCACGCTCCCGCCACTGCGGGGTGTCCTCCGGGTGCAGCCGCACGACGTCGACCAGGCGCAGCCCCTCCTCGGCGCACAGGGCGTCCACCTCGCGGCGGTACCGGGTGAGGATCTCCTCCTCGGTGGTGCCCGGCTCGACGGGGCCGCGCATCGGCCAGTCGCGCAGCCGCACCGAGCAGGCGGCCAGAACCTCGGAGATCTCCGCGCGGTCCCGGGTGCGGAGCACCACACGGTCCGGCGCGTCCTCGGGCATGACCTGGAGCAACGTCATCGGTTCTCTCCTCCCACGCGAAATGACCGGGCACGGGCACCGGGGAGATCGACCTCCGCGGCGTCCGGTCGTGCTGAGGTGCCGAAGCCGTCGGCAAAGGCGCGCTCCCCATGGCCCGGGCCGGCCGGTCCGCGGGGACGCCTCAGCCCACGAGGTCGCCGGGCGCCGCACCCGGTGCCGGGACGAGGAGCTGGGCCCGGCCCTCGGTGTCGTACGAACCGAGCAGTAGGAACTCGCTCCGGAAACCCGCGATCCGCTTGGGCCTGAGGTTGACCACGCCGACCACCAACCGGTCCTTCAGGGCATCGCGGTCGTAGTGGGTGACCTGCGCGCTCGTGTGGAGGGTGCCCGCCGGACCGAAGTCGACAGCCACTTTGTAGGCGGGGTTCCTGGCCTCGGGGAAGTCCTCGACCTCGGTCACCCGTCCCACCCGCAGTTCGCAGCCGAAGAACTGGCCGGCGTCGATCTTCTCCGTCGTCTGCCCGTTGTCCGCGGACTCGGTGGCTGCCATGGTCGTCTTCCCTCAATTCGCTTTTCTGTTCAGCGCGTTGGGCCATACAAAACGCATCCCCACATTACTCACGATCGTCGAGGATCAGTAACCCGACACCGACCAGGACGATCCCGGCCCAGCCGAGCGCGTCCAGCTCCTCGCCCGCGACCACCACGCTGAGCACCGCGGCGGCCACCGGTTCCACCAGGATCAGGGTGGCTGCCGTGCTCGCCGTGACACGGCCCAGGCCCCGCCCGAAGAGGAAGTAGGCGAGCGCCATGGGCACCAGCGCCAGGTATCCGGCCACCAGCAGCCCCGCACGTGTGCTGAGCAGCGGCCCCCCGGTCACCACGAGCACGGGCACGAGCAGGACCCCGCCCAGGCCGAACATCACCCCCATCACCGAGCGGGACGAGGCCCCGCGGCGGATGAGGCGTCCGGCGCTGTAGGAGTACACGGCGTACGCCGCACCGGCGAGCAGGCCGAGGGCGACGCCGAGGGCGGTCTCCCCCGCGCCGTGCGGTCCGTCCGCCGGGTGCCGTTGTCCGGCGACGACGAGGGCGACGCCGACCGTGGACACCGCGCTCGCCCCCACCCATCGCACGTGGGGCAGGGCCCGCTCCCCGATCACCTCGCACAGTTTGGTGAAGGCCGGGGTCGAGCCGACGGTCACCACGGTGCCGGTGGCGATGCCCGTGAGGTGCATGGAGGTGTAGTAAGCCAGCGGGTAGACCGCCACGGCGACGGCGCCCCCCAGCACGGTGCGCCACGCACCGGCACCGCTGCGCAGCACCCGGAGCGCCGACGGGCCGGCGACGACCAGCAGGACGAGTCCGCCGATGCCCATGTTGGCCGCGCCCACCGAGAGGGCGGACGCACCGGCCGGGGCGAAGCTCGCCGCGGTGCCGGTGCTGCCCCACAGCAGTCCGGCCAGCAGGATGGGCAGGGCCCCGGAGGCGAAGCGCCCGCCCCCGGCCCCCGCGGCCACGTCGGCCGGTTTCGGTTCAGTGCTCACCATGGTGTGCGCGCCCGAGGGCGTCCTTCCGGTAGATCTCCAGCGTCGAAGGGCCCTGGAAGAGGTACTGCGGCTGCGGTTCGGCCATGACCGCGTCGACGCCGAACGTCGCGCAGTACTCCTGCGCGAAGTGGCATCCGGTGACGGCGAAGATGACCAGCCGGGTGTCGTGTTCCGCGGCGGTGGCGACCAGTTCCTCCAGGGTCCGGCTCGCCAGCGTCTCGCCGCACACCAGTGCCACGTCGCTCTCCGCGACCAGTCGCGCGCTCTCCTCCCCCGAGCACACCGGGACACCGAGGATGCCGTTCTCGATGAGGTGGGGGTCGAAGTCGCTCGCGGTGAGGTCGACGTCCTCCCGCAGGAGGTGCTGGACCAGGTTGCCCATGACCCCGATCTGGGCGACCCTGCGGCCTCCCAAGCGGTTCAGCAGCCGCATCGTCTCGCCGACGACGGTCTCCGCCCGGGCCAGCGCCTTGGCCTCCGGCGTCCCGTCGACGGTGACGACCTGCGCCGGGGTGCGGGGCAGCGCGCCGAAGGCGGCGTCCAGGATGGCGATGTCCTCTTCCAGGGTGGCGCCGCGCACCAGACGGGCGTCCTTCCCGATGAGCCCGTCACCGGTCTCGTCGAGCCGGACGGATCCGAAGTCGGCGTAGCAGCAGCCCTGCCGGACGGTCTGGGCGAGCACGAAGCTGTAGACCATGAACCGCTCGAACTCGGTGGGCTGGGACCGGTAGTCGACGCTCCACAGGCTGCGCAGCCGGAAGTCGTCGTCGGGCACGTCGCGGCTGCGCTCGGTCAGGAGGGCGCGCAGGGTTCCCAGGATGTCGTCCATGTCGTGTGTGCTCTCCCAGTCGGTGGGGTTACGGGAACTCGGGCTCGGCGGAGTTGCGGATGGTGCCCCAGCGTTTGGCCGTCGACTCGTGGATGAACCAGATGTCGTCCTCGGACAGCCGGCGTGAGACGACTCCGGGGAAGGCCTCCTCGAAGTAGATGTACGGCGGCCGGTTCTCGACGTCCGGGGAGTGGTAGTCGAGCCTGTCCTGCATGCCGTGCTCGCGGGTGATCCGGGTGGCCGGGTGGTAGGTGAGGATGTTCGGGCTGGCCAGCATGACGAGGCCGTCGTCCACGAGCCGGCCCACCTCCTCGACGGTCTCCTGGATCGTCTCGCGCGTCTCGCCCTCCAGGCCGAACAGCACGGAGCTGCCGACGGGGATGCCGGCCTCCCGGATGCGGGTCAGGGCGGTGCGGACCTTCTTCTTCCAGGGCAGGTCCGCGACGCGGCGGATGTTCTTGTGGACGTGGTCCATGACCTGGCTCGACATGCTCTCGATGCCCATGTAGAGGTAGGTGCAGCCGGCTTCGCGCAGCGCGGCCAGCATCTGGTGCACCTCGTCCTCGCCGTGCAGCGTGGTGAGGAGGTCGGCGGTCACCTGGCAGCCGAAGCGCAGGGCGCGCAGCCGCTGCCAGTCCCCGTCCCCGGTGATCCAGCGGCGGCAGCGCTCCGGGAGGTCCTCGGGACCGGTGGCGGTCCGGGCCGCGCGCAGCGCCTCGCAGAACTCCCGGATGGCGCGGAAGGTACCGCTCCAGAAGATGGAGTCGTCGAAGAAGACGGCCTCGGCGCCGTAGCTGACGTACTCGCACACCCGCTCCAGCGCGGCCTCGGCCGGGGCGGCGCCGAAGCGCTTGAGCCCGCCGACCACGAGGGCCGACTCGGAGCAGAAGTCGCAGTGGTAGGGGCAGGCGTTGGTCACCGTCAGGTGGGCCGTGCGCGCCGGCCGGCCGTCGGGCAGCGGGAAGACCGGGAAGCGGGAGCGGATGGCGAAGCCCTGGTAAGGGGAGGGCAGTTCGGCGAGGTCGTACTTTCCGCCCTTGATCGGGAAGGCGTGCACGGTGGCGCCGTCCCGGGCGCACAGGAGCGAGTTCCCCGGCAGCCGCAGCCCCGCGGCGCCGAGCAGGGACAGCATCCCGACCACGTCGTGGACCTGTGCCCGGGTGCGGTCCAGGTCCATCGCCAGGGCGATCGCCTTCATCAGCAGGTCCAGCGCGAAGTAGCCCTCACCGCTCACAAGGAAGTCCACCACCGGCTCGGCCCGCCCCTCCTCGATGGCGCGCAGCGTACTGCTGTACTGCAGTACGAGGGTGCGGCCGGCCGGGGAGTAGCGCATGGACTCGTCCATGTGCCGTCCGCCGAACACGACGAGGCAGTCGGGCAGTTCCTCCTTCACGAGCCTGGCCATCTCCAGGGCGTAGCGGTGTCCCGGCGATACCGTGCTGACGAGGAAGACCTTCGGGCGCAGCCGCCGGCTGAGCTCCCTCAGCCGCTCGCGGGCCGGCTCGTCCCAGACCCGGGGGTCGAACACCGCGCCGTCGGGGGTGCCCGCCTCCGCGTCGGTCAGGCGCGGTCCGTGCCGCGCGGTCAGCCGCCGTTCCTTGCTCGGGGGACATCGCCAGTCGGGACACAGGTCCGTGAACGGCACGTCCTCGCCGTCGTCCGCGGTGATCCGGACCGACTTCAGGGCGCTGTCCACGACGACGCTGAGGGCGTGGTAGAGGCACATGGGGTCGCCGGGGTAGGTGATCTCGCCCTCGAGGGAGGTCATCACGGGTGCGAGCGCGGCCAGGACCGGGAAGGCGCGGGTGTTCCAGGGCACCTGGTCCGGGCGCTCGCAGCCGGCCCGCTCGGTCAGGCCGGCGCGGCGGGAGCGGCGCAGTGCGGAGAGTTCCCTGGCCGCGGTCGCGTCCGGTTTCTGGGGGCGGTGGAAGACGTCGTGGACGACGGTCTCACGTGTCGCTGTGCGCAAGGTGTACCTCTCGTCGTGGTGGGGCCAACTGGGCACGGGACGGGGTGGGGCGGGGCTCAGGGCCGGGTGGGGCCGTGCGGGGGTGTCTCCGGGAGGGCGTGGACGGTCACGGCTGCCAGGGCGAACGTCGCGGCCACGTAGCCGAAGAACCACAGCGGGTGTCCGAGGGAGGTCAGCCAGGCGGCGAGGTAGGCCGCGGTGCCGCCGAACAGGGCCGTCACCAGGGAGTAGGCGATTCCGACGCCGAGCCCCCGGGTCGCGGCGGGGAACTGTTCGCTCATCAGCGCGGGGAACGGTCCGTGAAAGGCGGTGAGCAGGACGATGCAGACCAGCAGGAGCGGGAGGGTCACCGCGACCTGGCGGGACATCAGGGCGACGGCCGGCACCAGCACCACCGCCAGCGCCAGCGCGCTCCAGCCCATCACCGGGCGGCGGCCCCAGCGGTCCGCGGCCAGGCCGGCCAGGGGCGGCAGCGCGCTGTAGACCACCAGGACGACGCAACTGATCAGGAAAGCGGTCGCGGGAGGCATGCCTTCCCGGAGCTGGAGGTGGGTCGGCATGTACACCGTCAGCGTGTAGAAGCCGACGGTCGCCGCGACGCCGAAGCCCACGACCCGCAGTACGCCCCGGACCTGAGCCGCAACGGAGACGGCGGGATCCCGGGGCGGACGCCGGCCGTGCCCGCTCCGGTCCTCGGGCCCGGGGGCCGGACGCGGACGCTGTGCCGCCGCCTCCTCGGACAGCAGCACGCGGCGGCGCAGCACCAGAGCGACGAGGCCGAGCAGGGCGCCGGCGCCGAAGGCGATGCGCCAGCCGAAGCCGGTCATCTGGGTCCGGGTCAGGGTCGAGGTGAGGACCCAGCCCAGCAGCGAGGCCAGCAGGACGCCGAGCCCCGTGCCCACGAAGATCGACGAGGCGTGGAAGGCCCTGCGGCCGGCGGGGGCGGTCTCGGTGGCCAGGGCCGTGCTCGCCGGCATCTCGCCGCCGGCGGAGAGACCCTGGACCGCGCGGGCGAGGATCAGGAGGACGGGTGCGGCGGTGCCGATCTGCCCGTAGGTGGGCATGACGGCGATGGCCAGGCTGCCGCCGGCCATCATGAGCAGTGTCAGGTTGAAGACGGCCGCGCGGCCGAGACGGTCGGCGAGGTGGCCCAGGACCATGCCGCCCAGCGGGCGGAACAGGAAGCCGACGGCGTACACGGCGAACGCGTTGAGCAGCGCGGTCTCCCCGCCGTGGCCGGCGGGGAAGAAGCGGTCGGCGAAGAACACCGCGAAGGAGGCGTAGAGCGTCCAGTCGAACCATTCGACGACCTGGCCGACGCCGATGGCCACGGTGACGTGGCGGTGCACGGGGAGGGCCGGGACGCCCGGGCGCGCTCGCGTCCCGTCGGGGCTCACCATGGGGTCTCCCAGTCCGTCGGGGGCGGTCACGGGGTGAACGGGGCGGCGGCACCGAGCCGCTCGCGTTCGGCGGACACCTGGTCGCGTACCGCGGCACGCAGTCGCTCGGCGTCGAAGACGACCCCGCCCTTGATCACATGGCGCACGCCTCCGACCCGGGTCAGGGAGCCGTCGGCCCGCATGCGCAGGTGGCCGTGGCCGTAGAGCACCTTCAGGTTGGCCAGCGGGTTCTCGTCCAGGACCAGGAGGTCGGCGGCCTTGCCCGGTTCGAGCGTCCCGGTGTCCTGGAGTCCGAGCAGGCGGGCGCCGTTTGCGGTGGCGCACCGGATGATCTCCAGCGGGTGCAGGCCGGCTTCGCGCAGCAGTTCCATCTCCTCCACCAGCCCGAACCCGTACAGGTTGTAGATGAACCCGGCGTCGGACCCGGTGGTCAGCAGTCCGCCGTGCTGGTGGAAGTCACGGACGAACGCCATCCACAGCTGGTAGTTCTCCTTCCAGGCCACCTCCTCCTCGGTGCCCCAGTCGTAGAGGAACGAGCCGTGGTTCGCGGGATTGGGCTGGTAGAAGTCCCAGGCCTGCGGGGCCGCGTAGGCGGGGAGGTACTCGCGGCCGCGTGCTCGGGCGGCGTCCCGTGCGGCGGTGTAGATGACGAACGTCGGGTCGAGGGCGGTGCCCAGGGAGATCAGTTCGTCGCGGGTCTCCTCCCAGCGGCGGCTCCCGGGTTCGGCGGCCTGCCGCCAGGACCGGCCGAGCTGGGCGAACCGGTCGTGCTCGTCGTTGTAGTTGTAGCCGCTGGGGAAGTGCTGGACCCGGCGGTCGGTGAACATGGCCTCCGGCAGTCCGTAGCCGTGCTCGATGCTGCCCAGTCCCCAGCGGGCGGTGGTCAGGGCGTTGACCCGTGCCACGTCGGAGGGCGCGTGGTGGCAGGCGCTGCCCAGCCCCAGCCGCCGGGCCTCGGCGAGCGCGGCCCGGAAGATCTCCGGTGGCGCACCGAAGAACTTGATGCCCTGCGCTCCGAGTTCGGCCTGGTGCGCCACCCACTTCTCGGCGTCCCGGTTCGTCCGGAACGGCTCGGTGCGGCCGGCGCCGAATGCGGCGTACGGCGTGATGCGGGGTGCGGTGATCTCGTTCGCCGCGGCCCGCCGCGCCTCCCGTACGGTGAACTCCGTCCCGTTGCCCAGGCACCCGGTCTCCCGGACGCTGGTGATGCCGTGGCCGAGCCAGAGCCGGTAGCTGTAGTCGGCGTCGGGCCCCTGCTCGGCGGCCGCGATGTGGGCGTGCGCGTCGACCAGTCCCGGCAGCACGTAGTGGCCGGGTAACTCCCAGGACTCGGCGCCGGCGCCGGCCTGTTGACCGGCCTGGGTCATGTCGGTGTTGCGGCCCGCCGAGACGATTCGCTGGATGCGCCCGCCCTCCAGCACGACGTCGGCGGGGCCGTACGGTGGGGCGCCCGTGCCGTCGATGACGGTGACGTCCCGCAGGACCAGCCGGTCCCGGGGCCGCCTCCCGAGGCTGCCTGATGTCCCTGAGGTGTTCTGCTGCAACCGCACGGTGTGCTACCCCTCCCCCGTCGCTCTGCGATCACTTCGACTACGCGGTGCTGGTCGGATGCCGGTTTCCCCGCTCGTCGGCCACGGGGACACCGTTGCGCTTGTAGGCCCGGAGCACGACCCGGATGTCACAGCCCAGCAGGCCGCCGACCTCGGCGAGCGGACCGGCGAAGAAGTCCTCCAGGGCGGCGGTCGAGCCGTGCACGCAGTACCCGAGCACGTTGAAGGTCCCGGTCACGATGTACAGGGCGCGCAGCGTCGGTTCGCGCGCGAGACGCCGCAACGCCGCTTCCAGGCTGTCGGGGCGCACCTGCAGGGTGAAGCGGGCCTCCAGCGGGAAGCCGAGCAGGGCCGGGGGCACGTCCGCCCTCATGTAGAGGGCACCGGACTCCGTCAACCGGTGCAACCTCCGCTGCACCGTGGTCTCGTGCAGCCCGACCTGCTGCGCTATGCGGGCCGCCGGGGTGCGTACGTCCTGGTCGAGTGCGCGCACGATGGCCAGGTCGCTGTCGTCCAGCTGTATGCCGACGGCTTCGCGCTTCCCCTGCACCACCCGCTCGCGCCGCGGGCTGCGCCACCCGTCCGGGGACCAGTCGGCGGCGGACAGCAGCAGCCGCACCGCGACCTCGCTGCGCACCGACCGTACGCCGTCCAGTGCCGGCAGCTCGTGCACCACCAGCGTGTGCAGGGCGCCCGGGTCGGGGGCGACCAGCTCCACGACCAGGTCGGCGTCGCCGGTGGCCACGGCGACGTAGCGGGTGTCGGGCCGGGCGGCGAGCGCGTGGGCCACGGCGTCGCTCATCCCCGCACGGCAGCCGATCTCCAGCTGGGCCGCGAGCCAGCCGTGGGTGTCCTCGCGCGCGATGGTGGCCGAGTAGGTCAGGACCCCGTCGTCCCGCAGCCGTCGCATGGCGCGTCGCACGGACCGCTCAGCCACGCCCAGCCGGCCGGCGAGCGTCGCGTACGGGGCCCGCGGGGCACGCTGGAGCGCGGCCACCAACTCCCTCTCGAAGCAGGACAGTTCCATGTGGAAACTTCCTCGATGCTGCGGTGACGCCGGTTCTCGACCTTTCGGCGGGTCATGGTGCTCGTTGTCAGCATCTCGGGGCCCGTCGGTGCGGCCATCTTGGACAGTTGACAGGTACACCGTCAATGGCTGTTCTCAGGCGGTGGCGCAACTTCGGCCACGCCGGCGAACTCTCCCCCGGCCTGCTCCGGTCCGAGGCGGGCGCCGTGACGGCCGGCCGGCGCTCTGGGAGTTCTCGCTGGTTGTGGCGGGTTCTGCCGCAGGTGCCGGGCCGGGTCGGCCGTCTGCGCCGGGATACCTCACCCGGCCCCACTCGCCCCGGTTCGCGCCCCGGAGACGGCCTCCACCGCACGGCTTGATCCGACGGGCGGGCCCTGCCCGTTGCGGACGCTGATGCCGTACCAGGCCGCGGCGTAAGCAGGCCGGGACCCTTCTTCCGGACCAGGCCGGAGGCCGGGGTTGTGCGCCCGACGAGATCCGGAACAGCGGCCCTGAGGAGTCCGTGCCGTACGGGAGTACGAGCAGCTCGCGCGGTCCGGTGCCGGCCGGAACACATGGTCCGGCCGTACACGGCGCGAGGACTCCTCAGGGCCCGGCCGCGGCCCCGGCGGGCACGGCTACGACCGCAGGGCGTCGACCGGTTCCATGCGGGAGGCGCGCAGTGACGGGTAGAGGCCGGCCAGGAGTCCCACCAGCGCACCGGCGAGCGGGGCTCCGAGGGCAAGGCGGACGTCCAGGACCGGGGTCCACTCCCTGACGGCGGAGACGGCCACCACGACAACCGTGCCCAGGGCGGCGCCCACGACACCGCCGAGCAGTCCGATCGTTGTCGACTCCACCAGGAACTGGCCGGCGACCTGACGCCGCGAGGCCCCCAGGGCGCGGCGCAGCCCGATCTCCCCGGTCCGCTCGATGACGGTCACCAGCGTCACGTTGGCGATACCGATGGCGCCGACCACCAGCGAGACCAGGCCGAGGACCAGGAAGAGGCCGTTGACGTCGCCCTGCACCCCCTTGCGGGCCCTGGCCGGGTCGGGGGGCGCCGTCACGGACAGGGAAGCCTCGGCTCCGGGGGCCAGTGCGATCGGTGCCTGGTGGGCGACCTGGTGCGCCGCCCCGAGCGAGGTGTTGATCAGTACCCGGCTCACGGCCTCCAGCCCCATACGGTCCGCGGCCGTCGTGGGCGGCAGGATCACCGCGGTGGCGAGCTGCTGCTCCCGCTCCACCCCGCCGAGTATCCCGATCACCGTGTACGCCTGGCCCTTGAGGAAGACCGCGGGGGCGTCCTCGACCGAGCTGATGCCGAGGAGCCGTGCCGCCTGGTCGCCGAGGACCGCCACCCGGTCGTGCCGGACGTCGTCCCCGTCGTCGAAGAAGCGCCCGGCCCGCATCCCGCCCCGGACCGCGGCCGGCAGCCCGGCGGAGGCAGCCACGACCGCCATGGTCTGACCGCTGACCCTGCCGGGAGCGACCACGTCGTCGGCACGTACCTCGACGCTCGCGGTCTCCTGGGACTGGGCGATCGCCGCCACCGACTCGACCCCGGCCAGCCGGCGCACCGCGTCGACGCCGGACCAGTCCACCAGCGGACCGGAGTCGGCCGAGGCGGCGGGCACCCCCACCGTGACCGAGGTGGCGGCCAGGGCGTCGAACCGGCCCACGATGGTGTTGCCCGCCGTGGCCGAGATCCCGATGGTGATGACCAGGGTGGCGATGCCCAGAACGGTGCCCAGCGTGGTCAGGGCGGAACGCGTCGGGCGGGCGAGCACCCCGGCCAGCGCCTCGGACCACAGGTCCCTGGCATCCATCCACGGGTGCTCGACGGTCCGCTCGGCCCCCGCCGCGCCCGCGGGGACCGCTGCTCGCGGGGCGCGTGTCGTCCGCAGCCTCATCTGTGCTCCTCGGTGAGCCGGCCGTCGCTGATCCGCACCCGCCTGTCGGCCCGCGCGCTGACCGCCTCCTCGTGCGTGATCACCACCAGGGTCATGCCCTGCTCGCCGAGCCGGTCGAAGAGGTCCAGCACCGTCTCGGTGTTCTCGCTGTCGAGGTTGCCGGTGGGCTCGTCGCAGAGCAGCAGGGCGGGCTCGCTCATCAGCGCCCGGGCGATCGCCACCCGCTGCCGCTCTCCGCCGGAGAGCCGGTCCGGCCGGAAGCCGGCCCGGTGCGCCAGGCCCACCCGTTCCAGTGCCTGCTCGGCCCTGGCGGCGCGGCCGGCCCGGCCCCGCCCGGGACGTGATCGCCGGTAGGTCTCGGCCAGCATGACGTTCTCGTCCACCGTCCGGTACGGCAGCAGGTGGAAGGACTGGAAGACGAACCCGATCCGGCTGCCGCGCAGCGAGGTGCGCTCCAGGTCGCCGAGCGCGCCCGTCTCCACCCCGTCGAGCCAGTAGGCGCCCGAGGTGGGGCGGTCCAGCAGCCCCAGGGTGTTGAGCAGCGTCGACTTGCCGGAACCGGACGGGCCGACGACGGAGAGGTGCTCGCCGCGCCGGACGGTGAGGTTCACCTCGCGCAGGGCGTGCACCGGCGGTGCGGAGTCGAAGGTCCGGTCCACGGAGACCAGCTGGATGACGGTGTCCGCGTCGGGTGTGACGCGGGGCGGCGCTCCGGTCATCGCCCGACCACCACCTGGTCGCCGGCTTTCAGGACGGCACCGGAGGAGGGGGTGACCTCCACCTGGCCGTCCGCGGAGAGCCCGGCCTCGACGGGGACGTCCACCACCGCGCCGCCGCGGGTAACCTGCACCCGCGCCTTCCGGTCGGCGGAGGTGTGCAGCGCGGCGACGGGCACCGTGAGCACCCTGCCGTCGGACGAACCCACCTCGATGGTGACCTTCGCGGATTCGGCGGCGTTCTCGGTCAGCTTCCCCGTCGGCACGGAGATGCGCACCGGCACGGGGGCCGAGGTGCCGCCGCTTCCACCACCCCCGCCCGCCGGGGCCCCCTGCTGGTCGCCGGCGCCGCTCGCGTCCTCCTCCTTCGGCACGTCGGCGCCGAGGGCCACCACCTCCCCGTCCGCCTTGGCGCCACCGGCCGTCTCCACCCGGGCCCGCATGCCCTTGTGGAGCAACTCCGCGTCGTCGGCCGGGACCACGGCCTGCACCACGACCTTGGAGCTGGTCACCGTGGCGACCGTCCCCGAGGGGGTGTCCCCGGTCTTCACGGCCACCTTGTCCAACCGGGCCGGGAGTTCCGGCAGGAAGACCACCTCACCGGCGGGGACCTTGGTTCCGTACCCGGCCCGGAAGGCGGAGAGCGCGGCGTCAGCCGCGTCCAACTGCTGCTTCGCCGACTTCAGTCGCAGCTTCTCGGCGTCGCTGCCGGCGCCCGATCCGCCAGGGGACCCGCCACCGGTCTTCCCGGCGTCGCCGGCCCCACCGCCGTCGTCACTCCCCCCGGTGCCGCCGCCCGGGTCCTGTGCCGCGAGGAGGGCCTGCTGCGCGGTGGTCACCGCCGCTTCGAGCGTCCCCAACTGCTGCTTGTCGGCGACGGTGGGCTCCATGGCGCGGTAGCCCCTGCTCCGGTACCAGCGGCTCACCGCCGCGGCGTCCGCCTGCCCGTACGTCCCGTCGGCCGAACCGGGGTGGAAGCCCAGCCGGGTCAGCGCCTGCTGGAGCTGCCTGACGTCGTCCCCGGACGCGCCGGGGCCCAGGGTGCGGTACATCGGCGCGGTACCCCGCAGCACCAGGACCGGCCGCCCGCTCACCTGCATCAGCACGTCGCCCTCCGCCACCTCCCTCCCGGCGGCGGGCGCCTTGGTGACCCGCTGGACGACGCCCTCACCGGCCCCCGCGTCTGCGGACCCGGCCCCGGAGTCGGGAGCGCCGACCGGGCCGGCCAGCGTCACCTTCCGCGGCGAGGCGAACTCCACCGAGCCCTGGGCCACCACACTCGCCGTCAGCGCGCGCCGCTCGACCGCGACGGTGACGGGGCGGGCCTTCGGCGGCTGGTGCGCGGCGGCGGCATCCGCCGGTGACTGCATCCGTGTTCCGGCGAACCACCCGACCGCGCCGACCACCGCCACCGCGGTGACGACGACCGCAAGCTGTCCAGGACGGGTACCGACCAGTCTGCGGAGCTGACCGGGGCGGGTACCGGCCGGCCCGCCGAGGTGTCCGGCGCGGGCGTCGGCCGGCTCGGGACGCTGACCGGGGTGGACGTCGGCCGGCTCGGGACGCTGCGTCACCCGGCACCGCCGCCGCTGGTCGGGGCCTTCAGGAACTTCGGGAAGTAGGCGGCCCGGAACTCCTTGCCGCACGCCAGATCGCGCAGCGACAGCTCGATGTCCTTGGTGAGCAGCGGGAGGGCCTTCTCCTTGCTCAGGGTCTTGCGGGTGTGTCCGTCCCCGCCGACCGGGGCGACGCCGCCGGCGCCGGCCGGAGCGGACCCGAGCGCCTGGAGCTTGACCATCTCCCCGATGCCGGTCGGCTGCGTGGTCGTGACGGGGATCCCCTCCTTGCGCAGGCACGCGGCGTACGACTGCGCCAGCGCGACCAGCTTCGGGTCACCGTTGAGCGCCTGCGCGTTGGCCTGGTCCTGGCTCGCGGTCGTGGTGCTCCGCTCCTCCGCCGACGCGGAGCCGTAGACCTTCTTGTCGGCCTCGCCCTGACAACCGGTCCAGCCCTTCTTCCCGCTCTTCGGGTCGGGGGGAGCGCCCAACGCCTTGTTCCAGGCGGCCTTCTGCCCGGGGGTGAGCGTGTCCACGTAGTCCGCGTTGGGCGTGTCGTCCGCGTCCGCCTGGCCGGCGGCCCTGCCCGACGCACCGGCGTCGTGGGGGTAGACGATGCCCGCGTAGACGCCGAATCCGTACTTCTGCCGGTACTTCTTCGTCAGCGCGTAGTCCGCCCCGTCGGTGGTCCAGGAGGCGGCCGGGTCCTCGGGCGCCACCGGGGTGTAGGTGAACCCCTGCTTCTTCATGCAGGCCGCGATCGCGTTCTCCAGGAGATACCGCTTCTTGAGGTCGGCGTTCGCGTCGGCAGGAACGTCGAGTTGCCCGGACGAACCGGCCGCGGTCCTCCCTCCGTCCGCCGAGTGGGGCTCCGAGCCGGCGTCGGTGCCGGTGCCGCAAGCCGCCAGTAGCGGCAGCAGGGCCACCGCCGCCGCCAGTCTTTGGACAGTGCGGGATCCAGTCATGTGGTTCCATCCGATCAGGTGGGGGTCTGCCTGCGGTGTACGCAGGGGGACCACCGTGGTGCCGGCAGTTCATGACCGGTGGATCGGCTCATGACCGTGCTGTAACGGCTGCTCGCCGTGGCGGCCCTCTCCGGAGCCGGGGCGGGTCAGGTGCGAGTGGCCGGGACAGTGGCCGCTCCCGGGGCAGTGGCGCACGGTTCGTCGGCAGCGGCCGCCGGTGCGGACCGCGTCAGCCGCGCGCGCCTCCGGCTCATTGCGATCATTGTGTAACGGCGCCCGGAGAGGGCCCCTTCCCAGGAAAGTCACCTCGTCCGGTCTGCCTACACTGACGAAATGCCACGGGTCCTGATGGTCGAAGATGATCAAGATGTACGCAGAGCCGTCCAGTTGGGCCTGCGCCATCAGGGTCACGAGGTCCTCGCCGTGGGAACGGGTGAGGAGGGGCTGCAACAGCTCCGCCCCTTCCGGCCGGACGTCGTCGTACTCGACCTCATGCTGCCCGGCATCTCCGGCATGGACGTGTGCCGCCGGATCAGGGACCACGACCAGGTGCCGATCGTCATGGTGACGGCACGGGGCGACGACGTCGACGTGGTCGTGGGACTGGAGGCAGGTGCGGACGACTACGTGGTCAAGCCCGTGCAGGCCCGGGTACTCGACGCACGGATACGGGCCGTGCTGCGCCGGCAGGACACCTCGGCACCGAACGGCGCCCGGCCCCGGGCGGAGACGCACGGCGAGCTGGTCGTCGACCGGGCCGGGCTGGTGGTGACCCACCGGGGCGACCCCGTCCCCCTCGCCCCCTCCGAACTGCGGCTGCTGCTGACCCTCTCGGCCTCACCCGGCCAGGTGTTCAGCCGCCAGCAGCTCCTGGAAGCGGTCTGGGAGCACAGCTACCACGGCGACATACGGCTCGTGGACGCCTGCGTGAAGCGCCTGCGCAACAAGCTCGACGAGGGCAGGAGCCCTCGTTACGTACAGACCGTCCGCGGATTCGGTTACCGCTTCGGCACCTCATGAGCGCCCGCACCGCCACGCCGGAGGAGAGCACCGCGCGGACGCGGAAAGCCGCCCGCTCCCGAAGAACCCTTCGGGAGCG
This sequence comes from Streptomyces sp. NPDC059740, assembly GCF_042733155.1. NCBI lineage: Bacteria > Bacillati > Actinomycetota > Actinomycetes > Kitasatosporales > Streptomycetaceae > Streptomyces > Streptomyces sp. NPDC059740. The sequence goes on from NZ_JBHWGP010000018.1 coordinate 124,494, forward strand.
GGAACCCCTGCGAGTGCGGCAGACCGCGCGCCCGGGCGAGGCCGCCACCGCCGACGCCCCCGCCGCAGCCGCCGGGGCCGACGAGTCCGCCACCGACGGAACCTCCGCCGCCCCGCCCGGGAGCGGCCCGCTGCGGTTCCTCCGGGCGGCCTTGGCCCGCGTCCCGCTTCCGTTGCGCGGTCTGCGCCCCCGCCTGCTGGCGGCCTTCGTCCTGGTGGCCATGGCCAGCTCTCTGGGCACCGGAGCCCTCGCCTTCCGCGAGGCGCGCACCGGGGTGCTCCAGCAGAGCCAGGACTCCGTCATCCACCAGTTCCGTACGAGCGTCGACGCCCTCGCCCCCTACCTCCCCACCGCGCCGGACCGGGCGGAGCTCCAGTCCGCGGTCAACCAGGTGCTGCACGCGAACCCGTCGTCGGGGTGGCGGGTCATGGCCACGTACGGCTCCCTGCGCGCCGCCGCACCGAGCGCCGCCTTCGACGAGCTGAGCCCCGCGCTGCGCCACTCCGTGCGGGACCGACGCGCCGCGGTGTTCCAGCGGGTGAACGTCGACGGTCACCCCCGCCTCGTCGTCGGCATGCCCCTCACCTACACCTCGGGGGAGGGCACGGAGTCCAGGCTCTCCGGGGTCGTGATGTACCTGGAGGTCTCCCAGAACACCGAAGAGGCCTACGTCAAGGCCATGGTCAGCGGCATCGAGCGGGCCACCGTGGTGGCCCTCTGCCTCGCCGTCGTCCTGGCGCTGCTCGCGGCGAGCGGCGTACTGCGTCCGGTACGGGCACTGCGCCGGGCGACGCGCCGGATGGCCGCGGGGCATCTCGACGTCCGGCTGGCCGTCACCGGCTCCGACGAACTGGCCGACCTCTCCCGTTCCTTCAACGAGACGGCGACCGAACTGGAGCGCACCGTCAAAGAGCTGCGCCGTCTGGAGGCACAGGCGCGCCGTTTTGTGGCGGACGTCTCCCACGAACTGCGCACGCCGCTGGCGGCGATGTCGGCGGTCACCGACGTGCTGGACGAGAACGCGCTGCGGCAGGAGGGGGAGACCGCAGACGCGCTGCGGCTCATCAGTGAGGGAACGGGCCGGCTGAGCGGGCTGGTGAACGACCTGATGGAGATATCCCGCTTCGACGCGGGAACGGTCGTACTCCACCGGGACGAGATCGACCTGGCCGAGTCCGTACGGCGCACCCTGGCCTCCCGGGGGTGGCAGGAACAGGTGGAGACCCGGCTGCCCGAGCCGGGGGCGCTCCGCGCGCGGGTCGACCCGCGCCGGCTCGACGTGGTGACCGCCAACCTGGTCGGCAACGCGCTGCGGCACGGGGCGCCGCCCGTCCGCCTGACCATGGAGGTACGGCAGGAAGGGGCGGGCATGGCGTGGGCCGTCATCGAGGTGAGCGACAACGGACCGGGCATCGCCGAGGAGGCCCTGCCGCACGTCTTCGAGCGGTTCTACAAGGCGAACACCTCACGCACCAGGAGCGAGAGCAGCGGCCTGGGCCTGGCCATCACGGCGGAGAACGTGAGTCTGCACGGAGGACGCGTCCGGGCGGCCAACCGGCCCGAAGGCGGCGCGGTGTTCACGGTCGAGCTCCCCCTCCACCACGACGGCACCGCCCCCGATGCCGACGGGGGTGCCCGGTGAGGGGCGCGCGGGTGGCGGCGCTGCTGTCCGGGCTCACGGCCGCGGTCACGCTCGCGGCCTGCGGCATCCCCCCGTCCGATGTCATCGAGGCCGGCGAACCGGCGAACGGCATGTTCTCCCCCACCGCGCACCCCTCCGCCCCCACCACCGTCACCCTCTACTTCCTCCACGACGGCGAGCTGACGGCCTACCCCCGCCGGAGCGGCACCCCGGGAGACCTCGGTTCCGTCCTGCGCCTGCTGTTCGAGGGACCGACCGCGAACGAAGCCGCGACGGCCACCACCCAGCTGCCCCGCCTGGCGGGCACGCCACGGGTGGCGACCGAGGGCGACGGCACCCTCTCCGTCCAGCTCCCCGGCGAAGCGGCCCCGCTGAGCCGCCAGGCCGTGCTCCAACTGGCGTGCACCGTGACGCAGGCCGCCCAGCCGTCCGGCACCGCCGTCCCCCACACGAACACAGAGGCCGGCGCCGGTGCCGCGCACAGGACCGCCGGGCACAGCGCCCTCCGTGTGCTCGGGGACGGATGGACGATGACGCCGTCGGACTACGCCTGTCCCCCCGCCGGCCTGCCGCAGGAACGGGACGAGGGACAGGGCCGGAACACTCCGGAAGGCTGACGCCGTCCGGGACCTCTCGCCGTCCGGCTCACCGCTGTGCCGCAGCCGGCAGCACCGCCCGGTGCCGCAGCGGCCGTGCCGGCGCGGAGCAGGCAGCCGCGATGGCGAGCATCGCCCGGGCCCGGGACCTGACCCGCGCGGCCGTGCGGCCGGACCGCGGCCTCCGCGCTCACAGGTCGCGGCGCCACAGCCCCGGGAGCGGCGGGGGGATGGCAGTCCGGCAGGACGGCACTCGGCCCCACGGGCTCCTCGCAGGCGGGGAACGCCCTCCCGCCCTACTGTCTGTCACAGCAGGTGAGAGGGGGTTTGGTTGGTGTCCTACGCGGCGTCCGTGTACGCCAGCCAGCGGTCGCAGACCCGGCAGCGGAACAGGTAGGCGGTGGGCTGACCGTCCTTCGACAACGCCCCGAGGTGCTGCTCGACCTGTTCGGCGGACCAGCCCCCGCGACCGAGTTCCGCCCGGACCGCCTCCCATGCCTGGGGACGCTGCCTGAGTTCGGCGGCCCCGGCCCTCCCGAGGAAGGCGGCACCGTCACCGCAGTGGATCAGCCAGCGTTCCTGCTGCCACCCGGCGAAACCCGGCGTGCGTCGGGTGATCGCGTGCAGCCGGTCGAGTGGGACGTCGTCGAGCACGTCGGTGAACAGCGCCTCGAAACGTCCGGCTGCGCTTCCGTCCGCGATGCACCAGGGGCACAGCCGGCCACGGAGGTCGTCCTCGGCGTAGACGGGGCCGGTGTAGACGTAGCCGCGCACCCGGCCGCAGGAACGGCACGCCGTCCGCGAGGGCACCACGACGCCGGTGGCCACCGGGTCCGGGTGGTACGGGAACGAGGGAAGCGGCTGTGTCACGGCCGACGACGGTACCAGCGGGCCCTGACGACCGTTCCGTTACTCCTCTCGGTCCGCTCCGGCGCCTGCGGCCTCGCCCCGAGGGCCCCCGCAGCCTGGGCGGAATCCGCCGGCGCGACCGCGCCCGGGGCACCGGCCGCCTGACCGCGGGCCTGGCCGCGGTCGTCGGCGTCCGGGTGCCGCGCCGGCGGGGATCCTCGACCTCACGCTTGTCCATGCCGGGCGCCGCCGGGGCGAGGCCGTCGGCGGGTGGCCGGGTGAGGTCGGTAGGCGCGTCAGGCCGCTACCCGGGCCGTCCCCTGTGCGGCGGCCCGGTCGGCCGCCACCCGCCGCCGCCGTACCGGCATGCCGAGCGTCGGGTGGGCGAGGCCCCAGGCCGCGCCCCTGCAGACCAGTTCCTTGTAGCGGGCCGCCAGACGGCCGGTCAGGGCCCGGTCCACGGGGCGGTCGTCGGCGGTGACGAACTGGATGAGGCCCTCCTTGCGGCCGAGCGAGACGCACTGGTTGAAGTAGCGCAGCGGGGCGTGGGAGGGTTCGCCGCCGGTCAGGCGTGCGGCGAGGGAGTCGGCTGCCCGCCAGGCCATGGGGATGCCCGAGGCGCAGGACATGCGCAGCGGCTTCCCGCCTGTGCCCAGCGCGTGGCCGGCGTCGCCGATCGCGTACACCTCGGGGTGCGAGACCGAGCGCATCGTCGCGTCGACCATGATCCGGCCGTCGTCGGCGAGTGTGAGGCCGGTGGCCGCGGCCAGCGGGTGGACCGCGAAGCCGGTGGTCCAGACGGTGAGGGCGGCCGGGAGGGTCCGGCCGTCGGCGGTTCGGACGTGGTCCGCCCCGACCAGGGTCACAGGGGTGTTCTCGTGCACCGTGATGCCGAGTCCGTCGGTGACCCTGCGCAGGTGCGCGCGGCCCTTCGCGGAGAGCCCGTCGCCCAGCTCGCCGTGGGTGGCGAGTGCCACGTCGAGGTCCGGACGGGCCTCGGCCGTCTCCGTGGCGATCTCCAGGCCGGTCAGCCCGCCACCCACGACGACCACCGCATCGCCTTCGGTGAGCCTGGCCAGGCGCGCGCGCAACCGGAGCGCGCCGGCACGGTTCGCGATCTGGTGGGCGTGCTCGGCGACGCCCGGGACGCCGTCGTCCCGCCAGTCGCTGCCGAGGGCGTAGACGAGGCTGTCGTAGGGCAGGTCCGCCGAGCCGCCGGCGCTCTGCACGGCGACCGTCCTGCCCTCGACGTCGATCGACGTGGCCTTCGCGAGCCTCAGCTCGACCCCCGTGCCCGCGAGCATCTCGCGCAGCGGGCGCGGCCTCAGTTCCTGGCCGACGGCCAGCTGGTGCAGCCGGACCCGCTCGACGAAGTCGGGTTCGGCGTTGACGAGGGTGACGGCGGCGTCCTCGCGACGCAGTCGCCTGGCGAGGCGGCCGGCCGCGGTCGTGCCCGAGTAGCCGCCCCCGAGGACGACGATGCGGTGCTGCATGCTGCTGCTCCTGTCTGCGCGGGTCCGGCGCCTTCTGGCCCGGTCACGCCCCTTGAACCGGGCAGCCCGCGGATTCCTGACAGGAGGACGGTGTGACCTGCGTCACCGGTACGTCAGATGACCTGGGTCAGGACCGGATCACCGAAACCGCCCGCCGCCCAGCGCTCCGTCGCGCGCTCCAGCTTGTCCGGGTTGACCTGGCTGCGGACCGCGAGGATGCCCTCCTGCGTCCGCTCCAGGCAGACGATCGCGAAGACCCGCTCGCCGACCACCGCGAGGACTGCCGGCTCGCCGTTGGCGGTGGTGGCGTAGAGGTCGGGCGAGCCGCCGATCAGGTCCCGCTTGGACTGGGCAGGCTTGAACAGTCCGCGCAGGAACTTCGCCACCGTGAGTGCACCCCGGAAGGCGTTGGCCCCCGCCGGCATCTTCCCGCCGCCGTCGCCGACCGCGATGGCGTCCGAGGTGAGCAGCCTGATCAGCGGTTCGGTCTCGCCGCTGGTCGCCGCGGCGAGGAACTCCTCGACCACACGGCGTGCCGCGGCCTCGTCGATCCCCTGCCGCTCCCCGCCGGAAGCCGCCCGCGCCCTGCCCTGGGCCACGTGCTTCTTCGCGCGGTGGAGGAGCTGCTGGCTGGCCGCCTCGCTGACGTCCAGGATCTGGGCGATCTCCCGGTGGGAGTAGGCGAACGCCTCGCGCAGCACGTACACCGCGCGTTCGTTGGGCGAGAGCCGTTCCAGGAGGACCAGCACGGCGTAGGAGACCGACTCGCGCTGTTCGGCCGTCTCGGCCGGGCCCAGCATCGGGTCGCCGGCGAGCAGGGGCTCGGGCAGCCACTGGCCGACGTAGGTCTCGCGGCGCGCACGGGCCGAAGTGAGCTGGTTGAGGCAGAGGTTGGTGAGCGCCTTGGTGAGCCAGGCCTCGGGCACCTCGATGCGCGCGGTGTCGGCGGCCTGCCAGCGCAGATAGGTCTCCTGCACGGCGTCCTCCGCCTCGCTCGCCGAACCGAGCATGCGGTAGGCGATGGCCTCCAGACGCGGCCTGGCCGCCTCGAACCGGTCCACGTCGCTCACGCTGAGGGCCATGCCGGGATCCTAACCGGCGGTGCGCGCCTGGCACGGGGCCGGGTGCCGGGGCCGGCGGAGGGGACGCGCCGAGCAGGCGGCACGGCCGGGAGGTGCGCCGCTGCGGCCGGGACGGCCGGCCTGCCGGGAACGCGCGCCTCGGGTGCCGGCGGGGGGGGGGGGGGGGGGGCGCGGGGGCGGGGGGGGGGGGGCCGGCGGGGGGGGGGGGGGGGAAAAGCTGAAGCACGCCCCAGA